>NZ_JALTON010000037.1 GCF_027000115.1 Thiohalobacter sp.
CGAGGAGCTGGCGTTGCCGCCGGTGAAGATTCACTGTTCGGTGCTGGCCGAGGACGCGATCAAGGCGGCCATCGGCGACTACCAGCGCAAGCACGCCGACCACACCGACAGCGCGGAAAGCGCCTGAGCATTCTTTACTTCATCTGGTGTACCTGAAAACGGGGCCTACGGGCCCCGTTTCGGTATCTGTTCCGGCCATTCGGGTTTTTGAGCCTCTTTCGCGGCCCGGCACAGGGCACCCACCGCTCTGCCGGCGCGGGTGGCAGTCCTGGATCCGGGGCGGACCGATGACAGCCGCGTCCGGCTGTGCTTTAGTGTTCGCTGTGCCTCCGGTGACAGGACGACAGCATGCCCATTCGCGTTCATTCCGGTGACGAAGAGATTCGCATCGAGATCAGCGGCCGCTTCGATTTCGCCAGCCAGCGCGCCTTCCGCGAGGCCTATCGCGGCCTGCCCCCCGACCGCCGTTACCGGGTGGACCTGAGCGGGGTGGTGTATCTCGACAGTTCGGCCCTGGGCATGCTCCTGCTGCTGCGCAAGCATGCCGGTGACTGCCGCGAGCAGGTCGTGTTGAGCGGCGCCAGCGATACCATCCGCCGAATTCTGGACATCGCCAACTTCGGGAAGCTGTTCAGTCTCGAATGAGCGCGGAACGGCTCCAGACGCGGGCCAGGCCGCCTGTCCCCGATCGTGACCAGGTGCGCCTGGAACTGATCCGTTCCCTGTTCAGCCAATCGCCCCTTGCCCAGTACGGGGCGCTCGGCGTGGCGCTGGTGGCGGCGGCGGTGTTGTGGCGGACGTCCGGTACCAGCGTAACCCTGGGGTGGCTGGGCTTCATGCTGGGCGCCGTCCTGTTGAGGCTGTGGCTGGTACGACGTTTTCACGAACAGGGCGTGACCGACCTGGACAGGGCGCGACGCTGGGAACGGCGCTTCCTGTGGGCGGTCCTGATCTCGGCGCTGGGCTGGGGTGCGTCCGGCTGGCTGTTCTTCGACAATGCTTCGCTGGCCCACCAGTTCTTCCTCATGGCCATTCTCGCCGGTATCAGTGGCGGTTCGGTACCGGTGCTGGCGCCCAGCCCGCCGGCAGCCGCCGTTTTTCTGATCGCCGCCATCACGCCGGTCAGCCTGCGCCTGTTCAGCGCCGGTGGCGATACCAATGTCGGCCTGGGCCTGCTGACCCTGCTCTATCTCGCTATTCTGCTGGTAGTGGCCCGGCGCACTGGCGATTTGCTGCGGCGCGCCATCGAACTCGGCATAGAGAACCGGGCGCTGGTCGAGGCGCTCAGCGAACGCGCGGCGCAGCTCGAATTGCACGGGGAGCGCATGCGGGCCGAGCAGGAGATTGCGCTGTCGGTCTTCAATGCCATCGTGCCGCGGGCAGCGCTGGACCGGTCCGGTCTGGTGTACCACCTGTCCAGTCAGTCCCTGTTCAACGGCGACCTGCTGCTGGCCGCCGATCGCCCGGACGGTTGCCGGCACTTTCTGCTCGGCGACTTTACCGGCCACGGTCTGGCCGGCAGTCTGGGAGCGCTGCCGGTGGCGCACATGTTTCAGGGCATGACGCAAAAGGGTTTCGGTATCGATGCCATCGCGGCCGAAATCAACGGCAGGCTCCAGGCGCAGTTGCCCGACGCCCTGTTTCTTGCCGCTTGCCTGATCGAGATGGATGACCGGCGCGGCCTGTTGCGAATCTGGAACGGCGGCATTCCTGCCGCCTATCTTCTTGCACCGGGTGGCGGGGTGCTGCATCGCTTCGAGTCCCGTCACGTGCCGCTGGGCATTCTCGGGGAACCTGACTTCGAGTCCGATTGCGAGCGCTGGCCGATCGCGCCCGGGCAGCACCTGTTTCTGGCCACCGACGGTGTGACGGAACAGCGGAATCCGGCCGGCGAGCCATACGGCGAACAGCGACTGGAGGTCCTGCTGCAGCGTCCGTTGCCCGCTGCGGCTCTGGCCGAGGCGCTGCGCAAGGATCTGGAAGCGTTCAGTCGGGGTGCCGGGCAGACCGATGACCTGACCTTCATGATCGCGGAGGTTCTGGAACCGGGTGTCGGCACACAGCCAGGGACAGTGGCCGCACGGGGCGCGCACGGGCATTGGGCGTTGCATGTCCGGGTGGAGGCGGACGCCCTGCGGCTGATCCAGCCGGTGCCCGTGCTGTATCACTCGGTGCGCGAGTTCGAACGCCGCCAGGAGGGGCTGGAAACACTGGAACTGGTGCTGGGAGAGCTGGTCAACAATGCCGTCGATCATGGCGTGCTCGGGCTGGACTCGGCGATGAAGGCCGGGCCCGGGGGCTTCGAGCGCTACTATGCCGAACGCGAGGCGGCACTGGCGCGGCTCGAGGCTGGCCATGTAGAGATCCATGTAACCAGCCGGCCGCTCGACGATGGGCAGGAGCTGGTGGTTGAGGTGGCCGATTCGGGTCGTGGCTTTCCGGTGCCTTCAGGGCGGATCGACCTGGAACATGGCGGGCTGCCCTTCGGACGCGGGCTCAGGCTGGTACAGTCGCTGAGCCGGGAACTGGTGTTCGAGGAGGGCGGGCGCCGGGTACGTGCTGTGCTGCATGTCCGCTGAACAGCTCAGTCGCGTGTCCATACCAGGGTATGGTTGTTGGCGGGCATGGCGTGGTCGGCGCTCAGGGTCAGCCCCGCGGATTGCGCCAACCGGTCCAGCGCCTCGATGTCGCGCAGTCCGCTCTCCGGATCGCGCGCCCTGAGCCAGGCATCGAAGCGGGCATTGCTCTCGCTGGTGTAGCGGCCGTCCACATTGAAGGGTCCATAAAGGCAGAAGCGTCCGCCGGGTGCGAGCACCCGGCCGATGCCCGCAAACATGGCCTCGACCTCGGGCCAGTGCATGATGTGGCTGGTGTTGGCACTGAACACACCGTCGTATCGAGCCTCAGGCCAGGGATCCCGAGCCACGTCCAGGGCCAGCGGCGGCAGCAGGTTGGGCAGGCCGGCCTCGGCCAGCCAGGCACGGATGCCGGCATGGTGTTCGGGCAGGTCGCTGGTCTGCCAGAGCAGATGCGGCAGCTCGGCGGCGAAGAACACCGCGTGCTGTCCGGTGCCGCTGCCGATTTCCAGAATCCGCCGGCAGTCGGCGAACGCCTCCCGAAGCACCGCCAGGATGGGCCGCTTGTTTTCCTCGCAGGATTCGGCGAAGGGCTTGTGGTTCACAGGCGGGCCTCGACGATAGCGGCGATCTCCTCGTCGGTGAGCACGATGGGGTTGGTCTTCATGCTCGAGCCGCGGCTGTTGGCGACGATGCGCGGAATGTCCTCCCGGCGGACGCCGTAGCCCCCCAGGCGCGGCAGTTGCAGGCGGTTCGTCCAATCCTCCAGCCGCGCCACCAGCGCCGACCAGGCGGCCTCGGGCTCGCGGATGCGGCGCTCGCACAGGATCTCGGCCAGACGGGCGTAACGACCCAGCGCGGGGTTGTCGGGCTCGCGTGCGCGCATGGCCTCGATGTTTACCCGCGTCGCCTCGGCGACCAGGGTGCCGCAGACCACGCCGTGCGGGATGGGAAAGAAGGCGCCCAGCGGCGAGGCCAGGCCGTGCACCGAGCCCAGTCCGGTCTGCGCCAGGGTGATGCCGGACTGCAACGCGGCATAGGCCATGCCCGCACGGTGCGCGGCGAGGTCGCCCCGGCCCTCGAACCAGGGCAGCAGGCTGTCGCGCGCCGCGCGCAGGCCGGAGATGGCGAGGGCGTCGGTCATGGCGTTGGCGCGCAGCGAGACGTAGGACTCCATGAGCTGGGTCAGCGCGTCCATGCCGTTGGCGGCGACGAGATGGGGTGGGCAGGTGTCCAGCAGGTCCGGGTCCACCACGGCCCAGGCCGGCACCAGGTCCTCGTGACGAAACGACTTCTTGAAGCCGTCCGTGCCCTGGCGGCTGAGCACGGCGTTCTTCGTGGCCTCGCTGCCGGTGCCCGCGGTGGTGGGCACGGCAATGAAGGGCGTGGCCGGGCCCTCGTAGGGCAGCTCCGGGCCCACGCCTTCCAGATAGTCCATCACCGAATGTTCGACGCGCAGCAGGCCGGCGATGGCCTTGGCGGCGTCCAGCACGCTGCCGCCGCCGATGCCCAGCACCAGGTCGATGTCCGCATCCCGGTACCCGGCGGCCAGCGCGTCCACCTGTTCGGGCGAGGGCTCGCCGCCGATGGTGCAGTGCGACCAGGCCAGCCCCGCCTGTTCCAGGCCCTCGATCAACCCCGGCCAGTGCGGCGAGGCCTGCAGCGAGCGGGCGCCGGTGACCAGCAGCAGGCGGGACCCGAAGCGGGCACAGAGTTCGGGGAGGCGGCGGCGCGTGCCGCTGCCGAAGGCGATGCGCGGGAGGCGGGCGATGTCGAAGGGTGCGATCAAGCCGGCGTCTCCGGGAACAGGCAGTGCCAGGGTTCGCCACGCCGGGGCTCGGCCATCCAGTCGGCCACCCGCTCGCGCCAGGCCAGATAGTGCGGGGTCTGCTTGTGGGCGGCGGCGTCCTCGGCGCTGGCGAAGGCCTCGTAGAGCAGGAAGCGGGCCGGGTCCTGCGGATCCTGCAGCACGTCGAAGCGCAGGTTCCCGGCCTCCTCGATCGAGCCACGGTGATTGTCGCCGGTGGCGGCGATGAAGTCGTCGATGTGTTCCGGTTTGACCCGGACATGAACCAGTGTGACCTGCATCGGGCTGCCCTCCCTGTGCCTGTGGTGGGGCGACAGTTTACCCAAAGCCCGGCCACCGGTTCGAGCTCAAGCCCGGGGCACCGCCTTCCGACAACCTGAGGAGAAGGCCGGGCAGCGCCGAGGGGGCGCTGCCGCCGATCCCGGAAACGATCATGACCGAACCCCGCACCGCCGCGACTGCCGAATCCGGGGCGCCGCGCGCACCCAGATCCCTTGGCGAGTGGGTGGAAATGCTCAGCGAGCGGGGCATGCCGGCGTTTGCGCGCACGGTGGAGCAGATCTCGGGCGTGGCCGGAGACCGCGAAAGCTCGGCCGCGGAACTGGCCGCCGTGGTGCTGCAGGACGCCGCCATGACCGCGCGCCTGCTGCGCATCGCCAACAGCCCGCTGTACAACCTCACCGGCAAGCACATCAGCACCGTGTCCCGCGCCGTGGTCATGCTCGGCTTCAACACCGTGCGCAGCCTGTGCCTGTCCATCGCCGTGGTCGAATCGGTCGCCGAGGGCGCGCACAAGGAACGGCTGGCCGCGGACATGGCGCGTTGCTTCCACGCCGCCGTGCAGGCCCGGGCCTTTGCCGAGCGGCGCAAGGACCCGGCACCGGAGGAGGTCTTTATCGCGACCCTGCTGCGCCAGCTCGGCCAGCTGGCCTTCTGGAGCTATGGCAGTGCCGTTGCCGAGCAGCTCGATGCCGAACTCTCGGTGCCCGGGGCCGATGCCGACGCCGCGGCCCGGGCGCTGCTGGGTTTCGATCTGTCCGAGCTGTCGCTGGGTCTCTCCCGCCAGTGGAAGCTGGGGGATCTGCTCATCCACGCCCTGGAGAAACGCGGCGACGACGATCCGCGGGTGAGCAACGTGGAACTGGCCCACGAACTGGCGCGGCTGGCGGAGGAACAGGGCTGGGAATCGGAGCCCATGCGCAAGCTGATGGCGCGGCTGGCAGAGACCCTGTACATGCCGTTGCGGGACCTGACCGAGCTGGTGTACGAGAACGCGAGCAGGGCGGCGCGCACCGCGGCCTGCTTCGGCGCCGGCAAGGCGGTGGAACGCATCCCGTTGCCACGAACCTCGAAACTGTCTGCCGCCGAGGCGGCGGCCCGGGCCGAGCGGCCGCCCGAATTCCCCGAGCCCGATCCCATGCTTCAGCTGCGTATACTGAGAGAGCTTTCGGCGCTGCTGGAAAGCGAGTTCAACGTCAATCTGGTGCTGGAGATGGTGCTGGAAGGCATCTTTCGCGGCGTGGGCATGGACCGCACCCTGTTCGCGCTGCTTACCGCCGATCGCGGCCGGCTGGTCGCGCGCTACGCCCTGGGCCAGCAGGCGGAAGTGCTGCGCACCCGCTTCCGCTTCCCGATTTCCGCGGTGCAGGCCAACATCTGGTTTCATGTCATCGACAGCCGCCAGCCGGTACTCCTGGATGAACAGGCCGATCCGCGCCTGCGGCAGTTGCTTACCCCGGACGTGCGCGCCGTGATCGGGGACGGCCCCTTCCTGGCCACGCCCATCGAGGTGCAGGGCAAGGTGATTGGACTGTTCTACGCAGATCGCCTCCCCAGTGGCCGGCCACTGGACGAGGAGGCCTGCGCGGCCTTCCGTCATTTCGGGATTCAGGCCAATCTGGCGCTGTCCCACGCCCGACGTTGAGCGCCGGCCTCGGTAGGTGCGGGCCATCGAGCCTTGCCCGAACACGTCTGTAGCCGGGATGGCAGCCTGCGGGGCGGTAATCCGGGAGAAGGTGTCAGTTCTGCACGCCAGCCGGGCCTTCAGCCGCCATAGTCGATAGTGATTTCCTCGCCCGGTTGTATGTCCTCGAGTGCGAACAGGTCGAAGCCGTCGAACTCCGCATTGGGCGCGTCGGCATGATTGAGATAGCGCAGCAGGGTGGTTCCGCGCCGACCGTGGCGGCGGCCGCGGCTGCCCTCGACCCAGAGCACGTACTTGCCGTCACTGCGGGTGCGCAGTCCGCGATAGCTGCCAAGGTGTTCGCCGGCGCGAATGGGGCGGCGTGCGAACAGGCCCTTGCCATGAATGGCGGAGGGGCGGGCCTGGACCTTGCGGGCAATGAGTTGGGGCTGGTGACGAAGGCGCAGGTCTGGCTTGAACGACATGAAACAGCGATGTCCTTGGATGCATGAAACGGGGCCGCGTATTATGCCACGAGGCATCCACTGGAGGGAAACCGGCATGGCCGTCATCTGGCAGCGCCGCGTGAACGGTCATCATTACGAGGTGCGCAGCGCCGGGCGTTCGCGACGCCTGTATACCGACGGCATCTTTCACAGCCAGTTCAACCCGCGCACCGTGATGTCGGGGGCGCCCTGGGACCTGCTCACCCTGCCGGCCTTCCTGCGCAGCGCCGGTGTGCATCGTGTGCTGCTGCTGGGACTCGGTGGCGGCGCTGTGGCCCGGCAGTTGCTGCACTTCTTTCCGCAGGCAGAGATCACCGGCGTCGATCTGGATGCCGTGCATCTGTCGGTCGCGCGGCGTTTCTTCGGGCTGTCACGGACGGGAGTGAGGCTGGTGCAGGCCGATGCCCGGAAGTTCGTCGGCGACTGCCGGGGCGCGCGCTTCGACTGCGTCATCGATGACCTGTTCGGCGGCCAGGATGGAGATCCGCGACGCGCCGTGCCCTTTGATCATGACTGGCGAGGGGCCTTGACGCGGCTGCTGGTGCCCGGGGGTGTGCTGGTCGCCAACTTTACCGATAGCGAATCGGCGTGCGCCGCGGCCGGGTTCGCTGGCGTGCCATTGCTGAAACTGGTGGCGACCCTGCCACGGTACGACAACCGGGTGCTGGCATGGGGCGGGGACCGCGACCTGGAGGCGCTGAGGCAGCAGTTGCGGACGTGGCCCGAGATCCGCCCCTATCTGGACGCAGCCCGTGGCTATCGGCTGCAGGGTCCGCGGGCAGCAGCGTAGGGGTGATCAACCCTTCCACGCCTCGGGCCGATGCAGGTGAAAGCCCTGGGCAAAGTCCACGCCGAGTTGTGCCAGACGTTCGAGGATCGCCGGTTGTTCCACGAATTCCGCGACCGTGCGGAAGCCCAGGTGCTGGGCCATCTGGTTGATGGCCTCGACGATGCGGAAATCGCGTTCGTCGGTGTGCATCTGCCGTACCAGGGCGCCGTCGATCTTCAGGTAATCGATGGGCAGGTGCTTGAGGTAGGCAAAGGACGACATGCCCTGGCCGAAGTCATCCAGGGCAATCCGGCAGCCGGTCCTGCGCAGGCGTTCCATCAGTGACACCGCACGGTCCATGTCGCGGACGGCGGCCGACTCGGTGATCTCGAAACAGAGCTCGATATGTTCGAAGGCGGGGTGTTCCACGGTCTCGATGAGCTGCTCCCGAAAAGCACTGTCCGACAGGCTGGCGCCGGACAGGTTCATCGCATAGTGGGTCTTGAATCGCCGGGCGGAGGGTGGCAGGGATGCCAGTGACTGTCGCAGTCGATCGAGTACCCAGCGGTCGATGGCTGGCATCAGGTCGTAGCGTTCGGCTACTGGAAGGAATTCGGCCGGCGACACCTGTTGGCCATCTTCGTCGATCAGCCGGAGCAGGAGTTCGCGGTATTCGCGTTCGCCACGAAATGCCACTGGCAGGATGCGCTGGTAGAAAAGCCGGAAGCGGTTCTGTTCCAGTGCCGCATGGAGGCGATTGACCCAGTCGAGTTCCTTTCGCTTGCCGGTACAGCGCACGCCGCCGAAATAGGCCTGTACGCCATTGCGGCCATTGTCCTTGGCAACATAGCAGGCAGCGTCGGCGAAGCTCAGCACTTCCTCACAGCTCTTCCGTTCCCGGGTGATGGTGGTGAGGCCGATACTGGCGCTGACCCGGAAGCTATGGCCGTTCCACACAAAGCGGTGGCAGTCTATGGCCTGCACCAGGGTCTGCCCCAGCGCCTCGGCGTCATGCATGGTGCAGTGTTCGAGCAGGATGCCGAACTCGTCGCCGCCCAGGCGGGCAACCAGGTCACGGTCGCGTACACGTGCGAGCAGCAGCCCCGCGATCTCGCATAGCAGCCGGTCGCCGACCGGATGGCCATGGGTGTCGTTCACTACCTTGAAGTGATCGAGATCGAGATAAAGCAGGGCATGGGTATGACCGTTGGCGCGGGCATCTTCGTGCAGCCGGCGCAGCCGATCCTCGAAGGCGCTGCGGTTGCCGAGCCCGGTCAGGCCATCGTGCCGGGCCTGGTGTTCCAGCTGCTCGATGCGGCGGCGATGATCGGATATGTCGCGGGCGATGCCGGTGAAGTAGATCTGGCCGTCCAGTTCGACCGGCATCAGGCTGATCTCCAGCCGGCCGCTGCCTCCGGTGCGCGGCAAGCTGCATTCGAACCGGTGTTCGCCCGCGCTGTCGAGGGGGCAGCTGCAATCGAGCAGCGCATCCAGCCTCGGGCGCGCTTTCGGTTGCGCGAAGTCGGTCTGTTCGAGGCCCAGCCAGGCGGCCAGGACCGAGTTGGCAGCAACCAGCCGGTAGTTGCCGTCGAGTACGAACAGGCCGTCGGACAGGTTGCGGAAACAGTGGGCGAGCAGTGAATCCGGTACTGCCAAGGCCCCAGGCCCTGTTTGCTGCAGTTGCTGTGGCATCCGTCCCCCGGGGATAGGCCCGCCGCCTTCCACCCTTGCGCCATAGGCGGGCTACGGGTTTCAGCGGCAGATTATGACAGCATCTTTAATGGACGGCCGGTGGCACGAAAACATTTCAAATCTCGAGACGGGATGCGGCGAGAGAAAAACATTCAGTGAAAACAACAAATTGTATGGCTATCCGGGGCGTTGCGCTGCTGCTAGAATAGTCCGCCCCTGACCGCAGGCAGTCCCGGAGACCAGGCACCCATGGACACAGACGAACATCCCTTCGATGCGGCCGCCGCCGCGGTGGTGGCGCTGGGCAACCAGCTTGCCGAGTCGCGGCCCGAGGCCAGCCTGTGGGACATCGCCGACGGTCTGCTGGCCGGCGCGGTGCACTTCTGGCTTTACAGTCACCAGCCCTGCGGGGATCCGCAGTGCGAGGAATGCGCGCGCGTGCAGACTGCGGAGGCGCGGATGGCGGAACTGCGCGAACAGCTTCGTCAGTATGCCGAGGAAAGCGAGTACTATCATTCGCCCACGGATATCAACGTCGGCCGGGCGTGAATCAACGGCTTGCCGGGCCCGGCGCAGCGGATCGGCGCTGAGTCCCACAGGCCGTTGAAGCGGGAGAGGGGGTGAGGGCATGACACGGCTCTATTCCATCATGGAATCGCCTACCCATCCGGATGCCTCGGTTCACTACCATCGGCTGGGGCTGGAGCATCAGGTGTTCCGCTCGGTGCGCAAGGCCATTGCCGCCCTCAAGCGCGAGCCGCCCGACTGGGTCGTGGCCGAGTTCTTCTACGGCTATGGCAACAACTACGCCGGGGCCAATCTGGGTAATCTGGATGTGTTTCTGGCCAGCCTGCAGAGGTACGCGCCCTCGGCCCGGGTGGTGGTGATGGTGGACAAGGCGGAGCGGCCCTGGGCGGATCGCCTGGGCGAGCGCTTCCCGCTGCATGCGGTGCTGGAGCACCCGGTGACCGCCGAGGCGCTGGCCGAGGTGGTGGCCGCGGGCTGAGGCTGTTTCAGCCGGCGCGGTCGGCCGACAGGCTGCAGCCCGGGAAACGCTGGCCGGTGAGCCGGGCCAGTCCGCGCCTCAGCTTGCGGCGCGCAGGCTCGGCCTCGGCGAAGATCCGTTCGGCCTTGTAGAACTCGAGCATGCGCACATTGCGGATCTTCGGGTGGATGTAGAGATCGGGCGGATTGCAGGCGAGCTTCCCGGCGATCAGGTTGCGGCTGGCGGCATGCACGCTGCGCATGAGCACCCCGGCGAAGCTGGGTTCTTCCCCGTCCGCCTCATCGAAACCGTCACCGCTGACGTCCACGGCCACCACCGCGTCGCAGGAGGACTGCAGCAGGTCATAGGGCAGGGGATTGGCGACACCGCCGTCGACCAGGTGCCGGCCGCGACGCTGCACGGGCGGAAACAGCCCTGGCACTGCGATACTGGCGCGGATGGCCTCGAGCAGGTCGCCGTCGTGCATGACCACCGGGGCGCCCGTTTCCAGGTCGGTTGCCACCAGTCGCAGTGGCACCTGCAGCTCCGCGAAGCGGCGTGCCGGCAGGATGTCGGCGATGAAACGCATGGGTGCGTCGCCGCTGAGCAGGCCACCGCCGGCCAGGGTAGGCTGGAGGATTTCCAGCAGCCGCAGCGGGCCCAGCAGGTCCAGGCCCTCGTCGCGGCCGTTGCCGGCTTCGGGGATCAGCGGTGTGATGCGACGGCGGATCTCGGCACCGTTCAGCCCGGTGGCATAGAGGGCCGCGAACACGGCGCCGATACTGGTCCCGGCGAGCCGGTGGGGGCGGATGCCCAGCTCGTCGAAGGTCTCCAGCATGGGCAGGTGCGCCAGCCCGCGGGCGCCGCCGCTGCCCAGCGCCAGGCCGATGCGCGCGGCGTGGCTTGGCCGACCGCAGGCGGCCAGCGCCGCCGCGCCCAGGCAGGCCGCCAGCAGCCCGCGGCGGCGGGCGCTGAACGCCGGCTCAGTCATGGCTGCCGCGCGGGTGGGGCGGTATCATGGCGCTTCGTTCCTTATTTGACGGAGTTCTCTCCATGGCCCGCGCTTCCTCCCGCGACCGAAAGAAACAGGCCATTGTCCGCCGCGTGCAGAGCGCGCTCACCACCGTGTTCGATCCGGCCACGCCGCGCATCGACGTGTTCAACATGGGCATGATCTATGACATCCGCGTGGACGACGAACAGGGCGTGGAAATCGACCTGGCCTTCTCCAGCCCGGGCCATCCCGGCAATCTTACCCTGCCGCAGCAGATCCGCGACACGGTGCGGGAGCTGGACGGCATCGAAAGCTGCCGGGTGCGCATCGTCGAGGATCCGCCCTGGACGCTCGACCGGGTGTCGGACCATGCGCGGATCAACATGTCGGTGGTGGACTAACCGGCATTTGCGTCGGCCAGCAACTGGCGCCAGGCCGGATGTTCCGATATCAGGCCCAGCGCCTGCGCCAGCAGGGTCTTGCCGGGTTCCGTGCGGTGCCAGGTGGAAGCGCCCGAGGGATGCGGCAGGGGGATCAGGTCGGTGTCCCGGCCTTCGATCGTGACCCGGTGCAGACGGCCGATGACGTCGGCGAGCCGGTTCGCATGCAGGAAACGATTGATTGCCAGCTTGCCCACCGGCACGATCAGGCGTGGCGCCAGTATCTCCAGCTCCGTGTGAAGCCAGGGCGCGCAGTGACGGATCTCTTCCTCGCTGGGCACACGGTCGCCGCCGCGCGGTTTCTTGCCCGGGAAGCAGCGGCACACGGCGGCCATGTAGACGTGGGCGCGAAAGGCCGCCTCGTCCAGCCCGATGCCCTCGAACCAGCGGAACAGGGTCTTGCCGGCGGTCCAGGCAAAGGGTCGGCCGATGACGATCTCGCGGTCGCCGGGTGCCTGACCCACCAGCAGCATCGGGGAGAGCACCGGCGGGCCGACCACCGGCGGACCCTGCATGTCGGGGCAGCGGTGGCACTGGCGCAGGCGGGACTGGTGGCGCTTCAGGCGGGTGAGCGGCGTGGACATCCGCCCATTATGAAGCCAGCCGGCGCGCGATCACATCCCGCGCCAGGGACCGGCAGGTCGGTCCACATCTGCCCGGTGATGCGCCGGTCGACCCCAAGCAGAATCTGGGCGTGGATAAAAACAGCGTATTCATTGATGATTCCGGCGAAGTCGCGCACAATCGGGGCCCGTTTCAGGGGCCGGCCAGTGGCCGGGGGACCGACCCCGCAGGGGTTCGCGAACGACATTTAGAGGTGAGACATGAAACTGATTCTTCTGGGCGCCCCCGGCGCCGGCAAGGGCACGGTGGCCAAGATGCTGACCGCCATCGACGGCTCGGTGCAGATTTCCACCGGCGACATCCTGCGCGGTGCCGTCAAGGAAGGCACGGAACTGGGCAAGAAGGCGCAGGAGTACATGAACCGCGGTGACCTGGTGCCGGATGACCTGATCATGGGCATCATGGAGGCGCGGCTGCAGGAACCGGACTGCGCCAACGGCTTCCTGCTCGACGGCTTCCCGCGCACCATCCCCCAGGCCGAGGCCCTCAAGGCACTGCTCGACCGTCTCGGCATCCAGCTCGACATGGTGGTGAACCTGGACGTGCCGCGCGAGGTCATCCTCGATCGCCTGACTACCCGCCGCACCTGCTCCAACCCCGAGTGCCAGGAGATCTACAACGTCAAGAGCAAGCCGCCCAAGCAGGAAGGCGTGTGCGACAAGTGCGGCAGCCCGGTCATCCAGCGCGATGACGAGACCGAGGAAGCCATCAGCAAGCGTCTGGACACCTACAACGAGAAGACCGCGCCGCTGGCCGACTTCTATCGCAAGGAAGGCATCCTGGTCGACATCCCCGCCACCTCCAGCGAGGTGGTGGTCAACACCATCAAGGAAAAGCTCGGCATCGCCTGAGCGAGCACTCCGACTGGCAAGTCCGCGGACCCCGGCCTCGTGCCGGGGTCTTGCGTTGGGGATATCGTCGCGGCCCAGGCGGGCTTGTGTTAGCGTGTCGAGCGGAAACCATGGAGGAAGGAAATGAGCGGGAATCCCCTCAAGGCCCTGTCGGCCCTGGGCCAGAGCATCTGGCTGGACTACATCGATCGCGAGATCCTGGTCGACGGCACCCTGGATCGGCTGATTCAGGAGGATGGTGTCAGTGGTCTCACCTCCAACCCCGCCATCTTCCAGAAGGCCATCGCCCGGGGCGGTGCCTACCGCGACGACATCGAGCGCCTGCGCGCGGCCGGTGCCGACCGCGAGACGCTCTACGAGCGGCTGGTGCTCGCCGACATCGGCCAGGCTGCGGATGCCTTTCGCGCCCTGTACGAAGCAACCGAAGGGCGTGATGGCTATGTCAGCATCGAGGTCTCGCCACTGCTGGCCCGCGACACGGAAGCCACCATCACCGAGGCGCGGGAACTCTGGCAGCGGCTGGACCGCCCCAACATCATGATCAAGGTGCCGGGCACGCGGGAGGGCATCCCGGCGATCCGCCGGCTGCTGGCCGAGGGCATCAACGTCAACGTGACCCTGCTGTTCTCGGTGGGGCGTTATCTCGACTGCCTGGATGCCTACGAACGCGCGCTGGAGGACCGTCGCATCGCCGGCCTGCCGCTGGCGCCGGTGGCCTCGGTGGCCAGCTTCTTCCTCAGCCGCATCGATGTGAAAGTGGATGCGCTGCTGGACGCCATCATTGCCGGCGACGACCCGCACCGGGCGGCGCGGGCCCGCGAGTTGCGCGGCCAGACGGCCATCGCCTGCGCCGCGTTTGCCTACCGGCGCTTCCGCGAGCGCTGCCACACCGGCCGCTGGCAGGCGCTGGCCACCGCCGGCGCCCGGGTACAGCGCCTGCTGTGGGCCTCCACCGGTACCAAGGACCCGAGCTACAGCGATATCAAGTACGTCGAGCCGCTGATCGCACCCGACACCGTCAACACCCTCCCGCCCAAGACGCTGGATGCCTACCGTGACCACGGCGATCCGGCGGTGCGCATCGATGCCGCCATCGAGGCCGCGCCCGCCGTGCTGCACGGGCTGGTGGAACTGGGCATCAATCTGCACGAGATCGACGACCAGCTCGAGGAAGAGGGCATCCGCAAGTTCGTGGATCCCTACCAGTCGCTGCTGGAAACCCTTGCAGGGATGGCGGACTGAATCCCGCCACCCTTCAGTACAGACGGTGACGGAACAGCCAGGTGGCGGTGGTCAGCGCCACCCCGCCGATCAGGGCCATGGGCCAGAACTGGTCGAGCAGGTCGCCCAAGCCTGCGCCTTCCAGAAACACCATGCGCACCACCACCAGGAAATAGCGCAGCGGGTCGATCAGGGTGATGAGCTGGATCGCGTGCGGCATGTTTTCTATCGGCGTCGCGAAGCCGGACAGGATGACCGCCGGCACCAGGAACAGGAAGGCCCCCAGCAGACCCTGCTGCTGGGTGATGGCAAACGACGAGATCATCAGGCCCACGCCCACGGCCGAGAGCAGGAACAGCCCCAGCCCCGCATACAGCGCCGGCAGTGATCCCCGCAGGGGAACCTCGAACCAGACCGCTGCCATCAGGATGATGAAGCTGGCCTCGACGATGCCGACCAGGAAGCCCGGCGTCACCTTGCCGATCAGGATGTCGAAGGGGGTCAGCGGCGTGACCATCAACTGGTCGAAGGTGCCGGCCTCGCGTTCGCGGGCCACCGACAGCGCGGTCACCACCAGCGTCACCACCAGTGTCAGCAGCGCCACGATGCCCGGCACGATGAACCAGCGCGACTGCAGGTTGGCGTTGTACCAGGCACGGGCGCTGACCTGTGCCGGCGGCAGCGGGCGACCGTGGCGTGCCGCCCAGTCCTGGTTGAAATCGGTGACCACGCGTCGCGCATAGCCGAGCAGGATCAGCGCTGTGTTGGAATTGCGGCCGTCGACCGCCAGCGCCACCGGGGCCGGATTGCCGCGGACCAGGCTGGCGCCGAAGCGGGCATCGATCATGAGCACCGCAAGCACCTCGCGGCGATCGATGACTTCGGCGATATCGCCTTCCCGTTCCAGTTCCCGCGTCACTTCGAAGGCCTCGGAGCCCCGGAAGCGGGCAATCAGCTCGCGCGACCAGGGGCCGTCGTCCTGGTTGTAGACCGCCAGCGGAACGCGATTGAGATCGAAGGTCGCGGCATAGCCGAACACCATCAGCTGCACCAGCGGCGGGCCGATCAGCACGAAGCGGCTGCGCTTGTCCTTGAGCAGCGCCAGCAGTTCCTTGCGGATCAGGGCGAGGATGCGCAGCAGTCGTTGCATGTCAGTCCAGCCGCTTGTGCATGCGTCGGCGGACCAGGCCCAGGAACAGGGCGGCCATGATCGCCAGCGCCAGGCTGTTGGGCAGTATCACCGACCAGACGTCGCCGGCGAGGAACAGGCTCTGCAGGATGGCCACGAAATAGCGTGCGGGAACCAGGTGGGTGATCCACTGCACGACCGTGGGCATGGAACCGATATCGAAAATGAAACCGGACAGGATGAAGGCCGGCAGGAAGGTGACGATGATGGCGATCTGTCCGGCCACGAACTGGTTGCGGGCGACGATCGAGATCAGCAGGCCCATGCCCAGCGCGGTCAGCATGAACAGGGCGGAGGTCAGCAGCAACACCCAGAAGCTGCCGAGCAGCGGCACCCGGAACAGCCACTGCGATAGCGCCACCGTCAGCAGCATCCCGCCCATGCCCAGCACGAAGTAGGGTGCGAGCTTGCCGAGCAGGACCTCCGGTACCCGGATGGGCGTGACCATCATCGCTTCCATGGTGCCGCGTTCCCATTCGCGGGCGACGACCATCGCCGTGAGCAGCGCGCCGATCAGGGTCATGATGACCGCAACCAGCCCCGGTACCAGAAAGTTGCGGCTGCGCACCGCCGGGTTGAACCAGATCCGGGATTCCATGGCCACCGGAATGTCCGGCTCGATGCCGCGATCCGCGGCAAGATCCTGCAGCCAGCGTTGCCAGACGCCCTCGACGTAGCCCTGGATCAGGCGTGCCTGATTGGCGTTGACGCCGTGGAGAATGAGTCCGATGCGCGGCTGACGACCAGCCGCCAGCGCGCGGCCGAAGTCGCCCCGCAGCCACAGGATGCCGTCGAACTGGTGGCGGCGCATCGCCGTCTCCGCCGCCTGGATGCTGTCGACGAAGTGCGGTACGAAATACTCGTTGTGCAGGAAGCCGCTGGTGAAGCGCGCAGTGGCCGCATCCGGCCGGTCGACCACGATGGCGATCGGCACTTCGCGGGCGTCGAGCGAGACGCCGTAGCCAAACACGATCAGCAGCACGATCGGCAGCACGAAGGCGATGGCGAGGCTGGACGGGTCGCGCAGGATCTGCAGCGATTCCTTGCGCATCATGCCACGCAGGCGGCGGTTGCCGGGGGGCGTCATGCCGCCGCCTCCCTCCGTCGATGCTGTTCCAGCAGGCGAATGAACGCCTCCTCCAGGGTCGGATCGGGACATTCGGCACTGCGGGCCTGCTCGCGCATGGCCTCCGGGCTGCCCTCGGCGAGCACCCGGCCCTCGGCCATGATCACCAGCCGGTCGCAGTATTCCGCCTCTTCCATGAAGTGGGTGGTCACCAGCACGGTGGTACCCGCAAGCGACAGCGCATTGATGCGCGACCAGAACTCGCGCCGCGCGACGGGATCGACCCCGGAGGTCGGCTCGTCGAGGAACAGGATGTCCGGTTCGTGGAGCAGGGCGGCGGCGAGCGCCAGCCGCTGCTTGAAGCCCAGCGGCAGGTTGCGGGCGGCCTGGCGACGAAGGGGACCGAGCTCGAAGGTCGCCAGCGCCCAGTCGATGCGCTGCCGGCTCGCCTGTCCGCCCAGGCCGTAGGCGCGCGCGAAGAAAGCAAGATTCTCGGCAACGGTGAGTTCGGCGTAGAGAGAGAAGCGCTGCGCCATGTAGCCGATGCGTGCCCGGGCATGGGCCGGCGCCTGGCGCAGGTCGACGCCGGCAACCCGCAACCGGCCACCGGAAGCGGGCAGCAGGCCGCAGAGCATGCGGAACAGGGTGGACTTGCCGGCGCCGTTGGCGCCGAGCAGGCCGAACACCTCGCCGCGCCGCACCGAGAAGCTGACGTCGTGTACGGCCAGAAAGGTGCCGAAGCGGCGTTCCGCGCCGGTTACCTCGATGACCCGGTCGTCTGTCGCCTTGTGCGCCTCGGCGGGCGGTTCGGCCAGGGCGGCGGACGTGCCTTCCTCGCACAAGCGAGTGATGAACCAGTCCTCGAAGCGTGGCTCCGCGGCCCGGGTCTCCACTGCCTGTCCCGCCTCGTTCAGATGGCTCAGGTCCGGCAAGCGATCCCCGGTCGTGACCAGCCGTACCCGACTGCCCTCGATCACCGCATCGAGGATGTCTCCGGTGCGTTGCAGCGCCATGAGCAAGCTGCGCTTGCCGACGCCGGCGAGCCGGGCATGATGTACCCGCCCGCGCATCGCCTCGCGGAAGCCTTGCGGACTGCCCTCGCCCAGCACCCGGCCATGGTGCAGGATGACCACGCGGTCGCAGCGTTCCGCCTCGTCGAGGTAGGCGGTACTCAGCAATACCGCCATGCCTTGTTCACGTACCAGCCGGTAGACGATCTGCCAGAGTTCCCGGCGCGAGACCGGGTCGACGCCGACTGTCGGTTCGTCCAGGAGCAGCAGTCGCGGCGGGCGCACCAGGGTACAGGCCAGACCCAGTTTCTGCTTCATGCCGCCCGACAGCCGTCCCGCCAGGCGGTCGGTGAAGGGGCCCAAGCCGGTCATGTGCATGAGTTCGGCATAGCGCGCCGGGCGCTCCGCTTCGGGAAGGTTCTGCAGGTCGGCATAGAGGTCGAGATTTTCCTGAACGCTCAGGTCCTCGTAGAGCCCGAAGCGTTGCGGCATGTAGCCCACCCGTTCCTGCACCGAGACCGGATCGCGGCCGACATCGATGCCCAGGCACTCGATGCGGCCGGCGTCGGCCCGCAGCAGGCCGCAGGCGAGGCGCATGAAGGTGGTCTTGCCGGCGCCGTCGGGGCCGATCAGGCCGGTGACCTGCCCGGGGCGTACCTCGAGGCCGACACCGTCCAGCGCCGTGACCGGCGGTGTGCCGCCGAAGCGGCGGGTCACCCCCTCGGCGCGCAGCGCCGGCGCAGCCTCAGGGCCGGGCATCGGCGGCATGGCACAGGGTGTCGCCGGGATTGGCCAGGGGCTCCGCCGTGGTGTCGATTTCCACGGTGACCGGCATGCCCAGCCGCAATTCCCCGTTCGGGTTGCATACAGGTATGCGCAGCCGGTAGACCAGGCGGGTGCGCAGGTCGGGTGTCTCCACTGTCTTGGGCGTGAACTCGGCAGTGGGCGATATGTAGCCGACCCATCCCCGGTAGCTCTTGCCGGGGAAGCTGTCGGTGCGGATGCGTGCGGGCAGTCCCGGGCGGATGCGGCCCAGCGTGGGCTCGGGTGCGAAGGCGCGCACCCACACCGGGTCGATGCGCGCCAGGGTGAGCACCGGCGTCTGCGGGGTGGCGAAGTCGCCCGGCTCCAGGATGCGGTCGCGGATGATGCCGTCGGCGGGGGCCTTGAGTTCCGCATCCGCGAGCGCCTGCCGTGCCAGCGCCAGCTCCGCGGCCAGCGCATCGCGTACGGCACGTGCCGCGGCGATGTCCTCGGCGCGCGGCCCGGCCTCGGCCAGCGCCAGCGCGGCACGTGTCTGCTCGACATGGGCAAGCGCGGCATCGCGGCGGGCACGGGCCTCGTCGAGCTGCTCCTGCGAAGCGAGCTTGCGCTGGGCCAGGCCGGCGATGCGCCGGTAGGTCCGTTCGGCGGCCTGGGCATCGGCGCGCGCCGCGGCGAGCGCCGCGCGGGCCTGCTCGATTTCCTCGGGACGGGTACCGGCCTCCAGTGCCGCCACCGCCTGCACCTGGGCGGCGAGACGGGCCTCGGCGGCGGCCGCGGCAGCCTGCAGACGCTCGCGATGCAGCCGGGCCAGCACCTGTCCCGCCGTCACCCGCGCGCCTTCCTCGACCAGGATCTCGTCCAGGTGCTCGCTGCCATTGAAGGCGAGCTGGATTTCACGGATATCGATATTGCCGTAAAGCCGCAACACATCGGCATCGGCGTTCTGGTCGGCCTGGCGCTGCCAGGTCCACCCGAGGCCCAGGCTGGCCAGCAGCAGGATGATGAGGGGAACGAGTTTCCTGGACATGCCGGCTCCTCCGGTGAACGCCGGCCTGCATGGTAGCGCGGGGCAACGGGTCGGTACCAGCACCGGCCGGATGCCCTGTAGATCCCATGGTTGCATTTATATTCGGCTTGGCATATATATGGAACTATGAATATAAAGCCCGTTGAACTGCACAAGCTGCTCGCCGACGAGACCCGGCTGCGCCTGCTGGTGCTGCTGGCGCGGGAAGGGGAGCTGTGCGTGTGCGAACTCACCCACGCCCTGGGCGAGATCCAACCCAAGATCTCGCGCCATCTGGCGCTGCTCCGCGAGGGCGGGGTGGTGGCGGCCCGCCGCCAGGGCCAGTGGATCTACTACCGGCTGCGGCCCGATCTGCCGCGCTGGGCACAGGATGTGCTGGAGGCCAGTGCACGTGGTGCCGCCCGCCTGGAACCCTTCGTATCCGATCGTGCCGCCCTGTGCGGCATGCCCGACCGACCGGGCGCGAGCTGCTGCGCCTGAACCGCTGCACCCGAACAGGGAAGGAGACCGTCATGGCCCGTTTGCATGTACACATCGCGGTCGAGGACCTCGACCAATCCATCCGTTTCTACCGGGCGCTGTTCGGCGCCGAGCCGAGCGTCACGCGCGAGGACTACGCCAAGTGGCAGCTCGACGACCCGCGCATGAACTTCGCGATTTCCACCCGCGGCGAGTCCGGGCTCGACCATCTCGGCCTGCAGGCCGAGGATGCCGGCGAGCTGGCCGCCATCGAGGCGCGCATCCAGGCCGCCGGGCTGCCCGGCGCACCGCAGCGTGGCGCTGCCTGCTGCTATGCGGAGTCCGACAAGTACTGGACCATGGACCCGCAGGGCGTGGCCTGGGAGGCCTTCCATACCCTGGGCGAGGCGGCCGTGTTCAGCGAGCGCCCGGCATCCGATGGCCGCTGCTGTGTGCCCGGGATGGGCGGCGGTTGCGGGGGTTGAGTCCATGCACGTGCTCTTTCTCTGTACCGGCAACGCCTGTCGCTCGCAGATGGCCGAGGGCTGGGCACGGGCGCTGGGCGGCCCCGACCTGGAGGTGCGTTCCGCGGGTATCGAGGCCCACGGCAAGAACCCGCGTGCCATTGCCGTCATGGCCGAGGCCGGCGTGGACATCAGTGAGCAGGACTCGACCCGGCTCACGGACGACATGCTGGCCTGGGCCGATCATGTGGTGACCCTGTGCGGCCATGCCGACGAGCACTGCCCGGTACTGCCGCCGGGCACCTCGAAGGAACACTGGGCGCTGGACGATCCGGCCCGGGCGAGCGGGGCGGAGGACGAGATCATGGCCGTGTTCCGCGCCTCGCGCGATGATATCCGCCAGCGGGTGGCCGACCTGATCGAGCGTCTGCGTAAGTCGAACATCGACCGGGAGAAGGAAGCATGAGCGTCCAGTGCGAAACCACCGCGAAGCAGGCAGCGGGTGCCGGGATGGGCTTCTTCGAGCGCTATCTCAGCCTGTGGGTCTTCCTGTGCATCGCTGCGGGCATCGGCCTGGGTCATTTCTTCAGCGACTTCTTCCAGGCCGTGGGCGCGCTCGAGGTGGCACGGGTGAACCTGCCGGTGGCGGTGCTGGTGTGGCTGATGATCATTCCCATGCTGCTCAAGGTGGACCTGCGGGCGCTCAAGGGGGTGCGTCAGCACTGGCGCGGCGTCGGGGTGACCCTGTTCGTGAACTGGGCGGTGAAGCCCTTCTCCATGGCGCTGCTGGCCTGGCTGTTCGTGGGCTGGCTGTTCCGGCCGCTGCTGCCTGCCGACCAGATCGAGTCCTACATCGCTGGCCTGATCATCCTGGCCGCAGCGCCCTGTACCGCGATGGTCTTCGTGTGGAGCCACTTGTCGCGTGGCGAGCCGCATTTCACCCTGTCGCAGGTGGCGCTCAACGACGTCATCATGGTGTTCGCCTTCGCGCCCATCGTCGGCCTGCTGCTGGGGCTGGCAGCCATCACTGTGCCCTGGGACACCCTGCTGCTGTCGGTGCTGGTGTACATCGTGGTGCCGCTGACCCTCGCCAACCTGTGGCGACGCTGGCTGCTGGATCACGAGCATGGCTGGCTGCGCCTGCAGCGGGTGCTGGACCGCCTGCACCCGCTGTCGCTGGCCGCGCTGCTGGCCACGCTGGTGCTGCTGTTCGGTTTCCAGGGCGAGCAGATCATCGCCCAGCCACTGGTCATCGCCTTGCTGGCGGTACCCATCCTCATCCAGGTCTTCTTCAACTCGGGGCTGGCCTACCTGCTGAACCGGGCCTTCCGGACGCCGCACTGCGTGGCCGGGCCATCGGCGCTGATCGGTGCCAGCAATTTCTTCGAGCTGGCGGTGGCCACCGCGATTGCGCTGTTCGGCTTCGAGTCCGGCGCCGCGCTGGCCACCGTGGTCGGCGTGCTCATCGAGGTGCCGGTGATGCTGCTGGTGGTGCGCTGGGTCAACGCCAGCCGGGGCTGGTACGAGGCGCGCGAGGGCGTGGTGCCGCACGAGGTCTGCTGCCCGCCGGACATGCACGCCCACGGGCGCGCCGGCTAGCCGGGAACCTGACGGATTTACCCAGTCAACCCGCGCAGCAGGAGAGCTGCGACACGTCCTTGCGGAAGGTCTGGGCGCAGAGCTTGAGGCCCTCGACCATGGTCAGGTAGGGAAAGAGTTCCCCCGCCAGGTCGTCGACCGTCATCCGGTTGCGGATGGCGAGCGCGGCGCTCTGGATGAGTTCGCCCGCTTCGGCCGCCAGTATCTGTGCGCCGAGCAGGCGGCCGCTGTCGCGTTCCGCGACCAGCCTGATGAATCCGCGTTCGTCGAAATTGGCCAGTGCGCGCGGCACCTGGGCGAGCGGCAGGGTGCGGCTGTCGATGGCGATGCCCTGTCCGGCGGCACGTGCCTCGTCCAGGCCCACGGTGGCGACCTGGGGGTCGGTGAATACCACGGCGGGCAGGACCTCGAGGTCCAGGCTCGCCTCGCCGCCGGTCATGTTGATCGCGGCGCGCGTGCCGGCGGCGGCCGCGACATAGACGTACTGCGGCAGGTCGGTGCAGTCGCCCGCGGCGAAGACGTCGGCGGCAGAGGTGCGCAGTCCGGCATCCACCCGGATGGCACCGCGGGCATCGGTGTCGATGCCCGCGGCATCGAGATCGAGCCGATCCGTGTTCGGCTGCCGGCCGGTGGCCACCAGTAGCCGGTCACCGCGCAGGGTGCCCGCCGGCGTGTCCAGCTCGAAGCCGTCCGCGCCGTGGCGCACCGCCTGTGGCAGCATGTCGGTCAGCACGCGGATGCCTTCCGCCTCGAACTGGGCGCGCAGGCCCTCGCCCAGTGCTGGGTCCGCGCGCGACAACAATCGGCTGCGTGCCAGCAGGGTCACCTCGCAGCCCAGCCTGCGGAAGCCCTGTGCCAGCTCCACCGCCACCACCGAGCCGCCCAGCACCAGCAGGTGCCGGGGCAGTTCGGCCGCTTCCAGGGCCTCGGTGGAGGTCCAGAAAGGGCTGTCGGCAAGGCCGGGGATGTCCGGGATGTACGGGCGTGATCCGGTGGCGATCAGGATACGGTCTGCCTGCAGGCGGCGTTCGCGGCCGTCCCCTTCGTCGACGACGAGGGTGTGCGCGTCCGCAAACCGTGCCTCTCCGCGGATCAGGGTCAGTTCCGGCCGTGCGGCCAGGATGTCCTCGTACTTGGCCTGGCGCAGGGCATCGACCCGGGCCTGCTGCTGGGCCAGCAGCCGGGCGCGGTCGACGGCGGGGCGGGTGTGTGCCAGCCCGTCGAAGGGGTGGGCCTGCTGCAGGTGGGCGATCTGTGCCGCGCGGATCATGATCTTGGAGGGCACGCAGCCGACATTCACACAGGTGCCGCCGATGCGGGTGTCGCGCTCGACCAGGGTGACCGAGGCGCCCGCGTCCGCGGCGGTCAATGCGGCGGCGAAGGCCGCCGAGCCGCTGCCGATGATGGCGATCCGCAATCCATCCGCATCCGGTCCTCGGGCCGGCTCCAGCCGGAAGCCATGGGGCGCGAGTGCGGCCGCGAGCTGCGCGTCGGAGACCGAGGCCGGGGCCTCGATGCGGGCGTCGCCGTCGGCGAGCCGGATCTCGGCCCGCACGCCGGGCAGTGCCTCCAGTGCCTCGGTGGCGGTGAGCACACAGTGGTCACAGGTCAATCCGTGGATGCGGTAGTGCCGGCTCATGGCGATTCTCCGGTTCGGTTGGCAAGAACGGGTTGCGCGGGATAGCCGGCATTGGCCGTGGCCTGCAGCAACTGTTCCGGCGTGGCGCGATCGGGATCGTAGCGTACCCGCGCGGTCTTGTGGTCGAAATCCACCTCGACTGCCCCTACGCCCGGTACGGCCTCCAGCGCCTTGCGTACCGTGATCGGGCAGGCGGGGCACGTCATGCCGGGGACCGAGAGTTCGATTTCAACGGTGCGCGCCACGGCCTGCGGTGCGATCTGGGAGGTGGCCTCCGGTCCGCCGGCGTCACAGCCGGTGAGGGCGAGCAGGGCGTTCAGAAGCAAAAACATGCGAAGCATGCCAGTCTCCTTTCAGTATTAACCCGGTAACCAAATATGTCGTGTTCAGGATGCAGAGAAAGCCGCTGAACAAGGCGTGGCTCGCAGGCAATGGCCCAGCCCTTGGCAAGAGCCACAACGCCGGACAGGGGCTTTCTCTGCATCCCTTACCTATTCAAGATCGAGGGAAAGGCCGGGCTGTGCCGGTCCACAGTCTGCGTTGTCGTCGCTTGCTGTAAGGGTGCTACAGCGGCGCGCCGACGCCTTGCTGTGGACCGGCACAGCACGGCTGAACACGACATATTTGGTTGCCGGGTTAATAAAACAGGGGCGCATACCAGGGGAAGGCCAGCAGTGCCAGGAGTGGAATGCTGACCAGCCAGAACAGCCGCCGCTGGTTGCGCAGGGTGCGGGGATCGGCGCAGGCCTGTCCCGGTTCACAGGCGGGCGGGCGCAGGTAGAGGTGGCGAAAGGCCAGGGCCAGGAACAGCAGGGTGATGGCGACGAAGAGCGGGCGCCAGGGTTCCAGCGCCGTGAGCTGGCTGATCCAGGCGCCGCCCAGGCCCAGGGTCAGCAGGACCAGCGGCGCGACACAGCACAGTGAGGCACCGATGCCGGCAACCACGGCCGCCCAGAGGGAGCGGTTGGGTCTCATGTCGATGCGTCCTCCGATGGAAACCGTTGGAGGCATTGTGAACCCCGGAGCAGGGTACGGAGTCAAGGGGCGGGACGCGGGATGGTGCAGATTGCAGCGGGATGGCGCGGGGTGGCGGCAACCGCGGGTGCGCGGCCCGGCTTCTTTTGCGGGATCGGAAAAGAAAAGACCCCGCAGCCGGCTGCGGGGTCCTTCCGTTCCGCGACGAGGTTTCGTTACTGGGCGACGACGTTGGAAGCCTGCGGTCCCTTCGGGCCCTGCTCGACTTCAAAGCTGACGCTCTGTCCCTCGGCCAGGGTCTTGAAACCGCTGCCCTGGATGGCCGAGAAGTGAACGAACACGTCCTTGCCGCCGTCTGCCGGGGTGATGAAACCGTAACCCTTGGATTCGTTGAACCACTTAACAGTGCCTGTAGCCATAATGAAACTTACCTTGACAAAAGCAAAAAAGAAGATGTGTCGACTTGCAGATAATCGAGGGAACTTTCAGAACGAACCGGGAGGGACCGCCGAGTGCACTCAATAATTTGCAATCGCGTTTGAGTATAGGTGAAGAATTCGCCGAATGCGAGCCGGGGCAGGCGATTTTTTCGGACTCGGCAGCCGGGGTCGAAAGCGGCTTCGACAGGATCCGGCAAGCATTCCGGCACGATCCGTGCTAGGATGCACATCCGCATCGCCGCTCGGTCAGCGATCGCGGCCTCGCGGTCCCCCATTCCGGCAAGCCTCGAAGTCAAACCCAGTGAATTGCGTCTGGACCGAATCCCCCCGGGGGCACAGACGGTTCCAGGAGCATTATCCATTGAATACCTTCCAGTCCCTCGGCCTGTCGGCCGAGCTGTTGCGTGCCCTGTCCGATCAAGGCTATGAGTCCCCTACGCCCATCCAGGCCCGTGCCATTCCGCCGGCCCTGGACGGTGCCGACCTGATGGCGGCCGCCCAGACCGGCACCGGCAAGACGGCCGGTTTCGTGCTGCCGATGCTGCAGCGGCTCGGCGCCTCGCAACGTCGCGGCAAGGCGCCGCGCGCGCTGGTGCTGACCCCGACCCGCGAACTCGCCGCCCAGGTGGCCGACAGCGTCCGCGACTACGGCCGGCATCTGCCGCTGCGTTCGGTCACCGTCCACGGCGGGGTCAGCATCACTCCCCAGATCAAGCGCCTGCGCCAGGGCGTGGATGTGCTGATCGCCACGCCCGGTCGTCTGCTCGACCACCTGAACCAGCGCACCGTCGATCTGTCCGCCATCGAGATCCTGGTGCTGGACGAGGCCGACCGCATGCTGGACATGGGTTTCCTGCCCGACATCCGGCGCCTGCTGGCGGCGATTCCGAAGGCACGCCAGACGCTGCTGTTCTCCGCGACCTTCTCCGACGAGATCAAGCGCCTGGCGCAAGGTCTGCTGAGATCGCCGCAGGTGATCGAGGTCGCCCGTCGCAACAGCACCGCCGTTGCAGTCACCCAGCGCGTGCATCCGGTCGACCGCGATCGCAAGCGCGCCCTGCTGTCCTATCTGATCGGTGCCGGCAACTGGCGCCAGGTGCTGGTGTTCACCCGCACCAAGCACGGCGCCAACCGGCTCGCCGAGCAGCTCGAGCGTGACGGTCTGAGTGCCACGGCCATTCACGGCAACAAGAGCCAGGGTGCGCGTACCCGGGCCCTGGCCGACTTCAAGCGCGGCAAGGCGCGGGTGCTGGTGGCGACCGACATCGCGGCGCGTGGTCTGGATATCGATCAGTTGCCGCATGTCGTCAACTACGAGCTGCCCAACGTGCCCGAGGATTACGTGCACCGCATCGGTCGTACCGGTCGCGCCGGCAACTCGGGCGAGGCCGTTTCTCTGGTGTGCGTGGACGAGCACAAGCTGCTGCGCGACATCGAACGCGTGATGAAGCGCAGCATCGACAAGGTGGTCGTCGAAGGCTTTGAACCCGATCCCTCCATTCGCCCCGAACCGATCCGGCAGGGCCGGCGCAACCATGGTGGCAACGGCGGGCAGCGGCACAAGTCGGGCGGCAGTGGCCACGCCGCGCGAGGCACCCGTCGCCACGAGAGCGACAACAGCAATCCCCGTCGTCGACGGCCCGGCGGTGGCAAGCGTCAGGGGGGCGGACGTCCGGCCGGTCGGCGAGACTGATTTGGTCGTACAGGAGACTGGGTTCGCCTGGTGCCGTGCCCGTGCGCGCGGGTTTCCCGGTTACGTCTGGCGATCTGCGCATGGCGGAGGCGGGCGGCGAGATGGGGCAGGCGCATGGTTGCAAAATCTTCGCGCGGCTACAATTGTGGTAAATGGATCGAGGGTACTGAAATGAGCGTTTCCGTCCGCATCGACGACACCCTGAAGGCCAACCCGTCCGGGTTGGCCTTGCGGTATTGGTGGAGGCGGCGGGAATCGACACTTAGGACCTCCTGCGGAGGTCCATCAAGTGTACCTGCGCCTCGCTTCGGCAACCCGCAAACGCGGGCTCTCATCCACACCACCCCCACCAGACAAAAAGGGCCGCCTTGCGGCGGCCCTTTATGTTTGGTGCTGGATGGGTCTCCCGCTACAAACCTTCGCTTCTGAGAAGGATGATGATGCCTTATAGAGCGTGATAACTGATTGAGAAGCCAGCGGAAAGCTGCGTGCCTTCAATCCTGACCTTTGCCCGTAAACCGCCATAGCGGCCAACCGATTCGATTCCGACACCCGGAATCGAACCCTTATCCCGTAACTTGCTATTCATGCCCCCACGAGCCTTCATGAGCCTCCCGAATCCGACATTAGGAGGCAGCCATGGAAATTCGCCATCTGACCCAACGCGAACTTGCCGCACGCTGGCGCCTGAGTGAGGCTACTCTCGAGCGCTGGCGTGGAGAGGGGCTTGGCCCCCAATATCTGAAACTGCATGGCCGCGTGCTATACCGAATCGTTGACGTTGAAGCCTATGAGGAACAGTGTCTGAGGTCTTCGACGGCAGAGGCAGCAAACATGGGCCCTCGCCTGGTGAAAGATTCTGCAAGTTAGTGAAGCTGGCGCCAAGTGGTATCGCGATATAACGCATTGTTTGTAAAGGGTTAAGCATGTCAAGAGTTGCTGCGGGCCACTGAGGGTTGAAAATGTTTGCGATATCGCATATATTGCAAACATGACAGATACAGATTCCTTGCCAGCAACGCTTCGCGCCATTCGCGCCAAGCTCAATCTCACTCAGGAACAGCTCGCAGAGCGTCTGGGTGTTTCCTTTGCCACAGTCAATCGCTGGGAGAGTGGGGGCACCAGGCCCCAGCGGGCGGCCAGGGAGGCCATCGCCGAGTTGGCGCGGGAAGCGGACATCGAGGGGCCTCAGGATGCATCGGAAGCGGCGGTCAGGGTGTCGCGGCGACGAAAGCGGCGTCCGGCCAGTAGCGAGCCCACCACGAAGCCGATGGAACAGATGCTCTGGGATGCGGCCTGTTCCATTCGCGGCGAAAAGGATGCTGCGAAGTTCAAGGATTATCTGCTCCCCCTGCTGTTCCTCAAGCGCCTCTCTGATGTCTTCGATGACGAAATAGACCGCCTCGCCGAGGAATACGGCGACCGGGAAACCGCCCTCGAAATCGCCGAGTCGGACCATTCCCTGCTACGGTTCTACCTCCCACCCGAGGCTCGTTGGGGGATCATTAGCGGGCGGGAATCCTACGATTGGCCCCTGGATCAGAAGGGCCGTTCGACCGCGCCCAAGGATATCGGCGAGCACCTGACACGCGCGGTGCGGGCGGTGGCCAAACACAACCCGGCGCTGTCGGGCGTCATCGACGTGGTGGACTTCGCCGCCGAGCGTAACGGCGAGCGCGACATCAATCCCGCCAAGCTGCGTGGGGTCGTCGAAACCTTCTCCGATCCGCGCTACCGGCTGGGATTGGCCGATGTGCAGCCCGATTTCCTTGGGAGGGCCTACGAATACCTGCTGCGCAAGTTCGCGGAAGGCTCGGGTCAGAGCGCTGGCGAGTTCTTTACCCCGACCGAGGTGGGTTTCCTCATGGCCCATATCCTCCGGCCGAGGCCTGGTGAGACCTGCCACGATTACGCTTGCGGTTCGGCAGGCCTACTCATCAAGTTGCAGCTCGTCGCCCGCGAACTCGATCCCACCAGCCGGGTGCCGCTCAAGCTGTACGGACAGGAACTCCAGGCCGAGAGCTACGCCGTCGCGCAGATGAACGCCATCATCCACGACATGGAAGTGGAACTCGCACGCGGCGACACCATGATCAACCCCAAGTTTCGCAACCCGGATGGCACGCTGAAGCAATTCGATATCGTCGTCGCCAATCCCATGTGGAACCAGCCCTTCAACACGGACATCTTCGCCAACGACCCCTTCGACCGCTTCCGCCCGGCAGGGGGCATCACCAGCGGCAAGGGTGACTGGGCCTGGCTGCAGCACACACTGGCCTGCATGGATGACGATGGCCGTGCGGCGGTGGTGCTCGACACGGGCGCGGTCACCCGAGGCTCGGGATCGAAGAACGAAGACAAGGAGCGCAATATCCGCAAATGGTTCGTCGAGCACGACTACATCGACGGCGTGATCCTGCTGCCGGAGAACCTCTTCTACAACACCACCGCCGCCGGCGTCATCGTAGTACTGAACAAGCGCAAACCGGCCTCCCGCAAGGGCAAGATCGTGCTGCTCAATGCCAGCAAGCGTTTCAGGAAGGGCCGGCCCAAGAACTACCTGCCCGAGGAAGACATTCGGCCTCTGGCCGCGATGTACTTGAAGGGGGAGCCGGTCGAGGGTGAGCTGGCAGTGATCACCATTGAGCAGGCGCGGGAGGCGGATTACAACCTGAGTCCGAGTCGGTGGGTGGAGCAGATATCTGATGCTGAACACGGCTCGGTTAAAGAATTAGTTAGTGAATTGAAGAAGTTGTCGATCGCAGCACACGAAGGCGACCAAGCACTATTCTCCCTGTTGGAGAAGCTTCAATGAGTGGTCGGATCAGTACTGTCAGACTCGGCGATCCAGGGGTCGCAGAGGTTATTCTTGGTCAGTCACCGCCTTCATCGTCCTATAACGATGTGGGTGATGGCCTGCCTTTCTTTCAAGGCAAGGCAGATTTTGGTCTGTTGCATCCAATTCCTAGGAAATGGTGTAACGCTGGGAGAAAGTTTGCGGCGGCGGGAGATATCCTGATGTCCGTCAGGGCGCCCGTTGGTGATGTGAACATTGCTACCAGCGATTGCGTCATCGGCCGCGGTATTGCTGCGATCCGCGCCGGGTCAAGAACTGATCCATGGTTCCTCTATTTCGCATTGTTCTATTCAAAGCCAGTCCTCGAAGGAAGAGCTACGGGGTCGACGTTTGCAAGCGTCAACAAAGCGACTTTGAACGACCTCGATATCCCCTTTCCTGAGAGAGCCGAGCAGGTAGCCATCGGATTGATACTTCGGAACCTCGTAGAGAAGATCGAACAAGAGGGTTCGATTATTTCAACAGCCCATAATCTTAAACGTGCCGCCATGCGTGAGCTGTTCACGCGTGGCCTGCGCGGTGAGCCGCAGAAGGAAACTGATATTGGGCCGGTGCCGGAGAGTTGGGCTGCAATACCCGTTGCTCAGCTCGGAGTCGTCAAAGGCGGCAAACGGATGCCGAAAGGTGTTTCACTTGTTCGGGAGAATACCGGACGTCCATATATCCGCGTCACTGACTTCAAGGATCACAGTGTGCGTGACGAAGGTATTCTGTTCGTTCCGGTTGGTTATGAAGACGTCATTCGTCGCTATCGAATTTCCAGTAAAGACGTCTATATTTCAATCGCTGGTAGCATTGGTTTGGTTGGCCAGGTTCCAGAACATTTGGATGATGCGAATCTTACGGAAAATGCGGCCAAAATCGTGTTCGAGCGCGATGATGTACTTCCCCAGTATGTGATGTATGCGTTGGCGAGTGACGCTTGTCAAGAGCAGATCGGACGTGCCACGTCCAAGAACGCACAACCCAAGCTGGCTCTAAGTCGCATTGAGCAAATTCTCGTTCCGTTTCCCCCCATGCTTGAAGAACAAAAGGAAGTCGTTTCTGTACTGGATGCTATTGGACGCAAGATCGACCTGCACCGCAAGAAACGCGCTGTGTTGGAGGAACTTTTCAAAGCCCTGCTCCACAAGTTGATGACCGGCGAGATCCGGGTCGACGAACTGGACCTGTCGGCGCTGGAGGGTGTCGGTACCGATTCGGGCGGGGTGGCGGCTTGAGCCGGTGCGCCTACATCTTTCTCGACGAGGCAGGGAATTTCGATTTCTCGCCTACCGGAACCCGCTACTTCGTGCTCACCAGCGTGAGCGCTCGCCGTCCTTTCGCCCCGCACGGGCCATTGGACGACTACAAGCACGACTGCCTGGAGTATGGACTCGATACCGAATATTTCCACTGCGCCGAGGACAATCCACGGGTGCGCCGCCGGGTGTTCGAGCTGATTGCCGCCCATCTGGATGGACTGCGGATCGACAGCCTGATCGTGGAAAAGCCCAAGACCGGCCCTGCGCTTCGGGAGGACAGGCGCTTCTATCCAGAAATGCTGGGCTATCTACTGAAGTATGTGCTGCCGAGGGAGCTGAACGGCGATACCGAGGAGGTGATCGTCATCACCGATACCATTCCGGTGCAAAAGAAACGTCGTGCCATCGAGAAAGCGATCCACGGGACACTGGCTGAGATGTTGCCGGCGGGGATGCGCTACCGCGTGCTGCACCACCAGTCTCGCTCCCATTACGGCCTGCAGGTGGCGGATTACTGCTGCTGGGCGGTATTTCGCAAATGGCAGAGAGGGGAGACGGAGCACTACGACCGGATCAGGCCGGCGCTGCGGAGCGAGTTCGATATTTTCCGCACAGGAACAAGGTATTACTACTGATATGGGTTTTGCCACGCCACAAAAAACGACCCCCCCGACTACTCCGTTACCGGAGAGAGCCCCTTGGGCTCTTGTCATCGGGGGGGGACCTTTGAGTACCAGTATAGCTGTCGGCTACCGTCAAGTCCACTTGACTTTTTCCGGCCCCGGAGGTGCGCCATGACCACCCTCAAGATCAGCGAGGCTGGCACGGTGCAGTTCCCCATGGTGCGCCACGTCGAGGAGATTGGCTGGACGACGTTGACGCCCTATGAGGCCCTGGCCAGCCGCGGGGGCGAGGCCGGCGCCTTCCTTCGGGACGTGCTGGAGGCCAAGCTGGCCGAGTTCAACCCGTGGCTGTCGGCGGACGCGGTGCGGGCGGTGGTGGAGAAGCTGGATGCCCTGCCGGCCACCATCGAAGGAAACCGTGAGCTGCTGGCTTGGCTGCGGGGCGAGCGCCAATGGTACGACGAGGCCGAGAAACGCCACCGGCGGGTGCAGCTCATCGACTTCGATAATGTTGAAGCCAACGCTTTTCACGTGACCTGGGAATGGAAAATCAAGCCCCCGGCGCGCAAGGGCAACCGTGCAGACCTGATGTTCGTGGTCAATGGTGTGCCCGTGTGTATCGTCGAGCACAAAAACCCCAAGGACGGTAATGCCATCGAGCGGGCGATCCAGCAGCTGCGTCGTTACGAACTGGAAACACCGGAGCTGCTGGCCGCCCCCCAGCTCTTCAATGTGACGCATCTGCTCGACTACTGGTACGGGGTGACCTGGAACGTGAATCGGCGTTTCATGGCGCGCTGGAAACAGCAACCCGACGAGACCTATCGTTTTGCTGTTCAGTCGTTCTTCGAGCGCACGGACTTTCTGCGCACCTTGCAGCACTGGATCCTCTTTTACGTTCAGGACGGGGAGACGCGCAAATCGGTCCTGCGCCAGCACCAACGGCGCGCCATCGATGCCATCCTCGATCGGTGCCTGGACAAGGCCAGGAACCGTGGCTTGATCTGGCACACCCAGGGCTCCGGCAAGACCTTTACCTTGCTGTCCGCGGCACGACAGATCCTGGAAGACAAGGCCCGATTTGGCAATGCCACCGTCATGCTGGTCGTGGACCGCACCGAACTGGAGGGCCAGCTCAAGGGCTGGGTCGAACGGCTATTGGGGGAGATGCAACAGCAGGATATCGCGGTAAAACGGGCCAACAACAAAGCAGAATTGCAGGCCCTTCTGGATGCCGACTTCCGTGGCCTGATCATCTCGATGATCCACAAGTTCGAGGCGATAAAGAAGGACAGCTGCACCCGCGACAACGTCTATGTCTTCATCGACGAGGCCCATCGTTCCGTGGCCAGGGAACTGGGGACTTACCTGATGGCCGCCGTGCCCAATGCTACTATCATTGGTTTCACTGGAACCCCAATTGCCCGTACCTCACAGGGCGAGGGGACCTTCAAGATCTTCGGTGCCCAGGACGAGCGGGGTTACCTCGACAAGTATTCGATCGCAGAGTCCATCGAGGATGAAACCACACTGCCAATCAAGCACATGATGGCCCCGAGCACGATGACCGTGCCCGCCGAGCAACTGGACAAGGAGTTTTTCGCCCTGGCGGACAGTGAAGGCGTGACGGATGTCGAGGAACTCAACAAGGTGCTCGACCGGGCAGTGGGGCTTCGCACATTCCTGTCCGCGGACGACCGCATCGAAAAGGTGGCAGCGTTCGTTGCGGAGCACTTCAAGGAGAACGTGCTGCCATTGGGGTACAAGGCATTTCTCGTTGCAGTCAATCGCGAGGCCTGCGCCAAATACAAGGAAGCCTTGGACAAACGCTTGCCCCCTGAGTGGTCGCAGCCCGTGTATACGGCGAATGCGGCGGATGCCATCGACCGTCCTTTGGCCGCCAAGCATCAACTCTCTCCGGAAAAGGAGGAGGAAGTCCGGCTCCTCTTCAAGAAGCCGACCGAGAACCCCAAGATCCTGATTGTCACAGACAAACTGCTCACGGGGTACGATGCGCCGCTTCTGTACTGCCTCTATCTCGACAAGCCAATGCGCGACCATGTGCTGCTGCAGGCGATAGCCCGTGTCAATCGTCCCTACGTGGACGACAAAGGCGTGCAGAAGCGCGTGGGGTTGGTGGTGGACTTCGTGGGTGTGCTCCGCGAGCTCAAGAAGGCCTTGCAATTCGATTCCAGTGATGTGAGCGGCGTCATCGAAGACCTCGATGTCCTGCTTCATGACTTCCAGGAGAAGATTGCAGACGCTGAGAAGGAGTACCTCGAGGCTGGAACAAATGGTGGTTTGGACGAACGGTTGGAGCGTTTGGTCTATGGTCGTTTCCTCGATCCGGAGGCACGCAAGGCCTTCTTCGACGCCTACAAGGACATCGAGGTCTTGTGGGAGATTTTGTCTCCATCGCCCGAGCTGCGCGACCACATCGCTACCTATAAACACCTGAGCCAGCTGTATGCGGCAGTTCGCAATGCCTACTATGCCGAGAAGGTGGGGTTCGTCGCGGATCTTGCCTACAAGACCCGACGGTTGATCGAGGAGAGTGCAACACAGGAAGGTCTGGGCCGACTCACAAAAAGCGTGACGTTCGACGTCCAGACTCTGGAATCATTGCGTAGTGAGAAAGGACCCGACGAGGGAAAGGTGTTCAACCTGGTGCGGGGGTTGCAGCATGAAATGGACGAAAATCCAGAAACCGCACCCGTATTACAGCCCCTGAAAGATCGTGCCGACCGCATTCTCAAGGATCTCGAGGAGCGCAAGACCACGGGCTTGGCAGCCATGGACCTGCTTGCGCAACTTGCGGAGGAAAAGGAGGCTGCACTCAGGTCGGCACAAGAGAGCGGTTTGTCGCCACGGGCCTTCTCTGTCTACTGGACACTGCGCCAGGATCGGGCGCTTGCTGAAGCTGGGATTGACGCGATGGAAATCGCAAAGGAGACCGAAGATCTGCTTATCCGCTTTCCCAATGCGGCAGTGAATTCGGATGAGCAGCGGCGCTTCCGGGCGGCTCTCTACAAACCCCTTCTGGCGCTTTCCAAGGAAGAGCGCGCCCGCGTTGTTGAACTCGTGGTCAAATTATCACTGACGGAGAGTGAATGATGAAGGCCAATGGGACGGGGCGGCGTGAGAAGGGGGCGAGACCTCGAGCGGTATCTGCAAAGAGCTCGCTCTATCCGGCTCAGGAGCTCAAACGTCGCACCATCGCGTGGGCGGTCAAGCTGCGTGTCAATCCAAAGGTGGTTCGGGTTCAGGAAATGCGTCGCAAATGGGGTTCATGCTCATCAGCGGGTACAATTACCTTGTCAGCGGACCTTGTTGAACAGGATGAGCGTTTCCAGGATTACGTCATCGTTCATGAACTATTGCATCTCCGCTATTCAAGCCATGGGCGGGTTTTCAAGGCACTGATGAGTGCACATGTGCCGGGGTGGCGTGAGCTTGAAATGATACGATATTGAGACGGGTTCTACCCTCTGTTTACTCATCCGGCCCGCGATGGGCCGTCTCCTCCTCATCCACCCAGTCCTCCTCGACCCAGGTCATGCCCTTGCGACCCGGGACCTTGCGAGGGGCACCTGCCTTGTAGCACATGCAGCTTTTGGGGCCATAGCAGAAGGTTTCGAAACGGTAGCGATAGGAGGGGTTCCAGGGATCGATGAGCAACTCCACCGGCATTCGGCAGCCCCAGATACAGCTCGTGCACTTGGCCTCATAGGTGCGCGGGTCCAGGCGCCGGTGTCCCCGGGCCCGGTAGGTGGGCAGATCCGGCGGCACGCCATGGAAGGGCGGTCCAGCCGGTGCCTCATCTGCCACCTCCTCCAGCACCTTGAGGCCGCTGGTCTTGTAGTAGCCCGCGGTCTCCATCCTGGGATCGGCCACCGGGACCGAGGCGCCGCTGACCACCATGCCGGCCTGGAACCGGTGCTTCTCCTGGGCGGCCTTGCCGATGGCGACCAGGAATTCACCGGTCTCGTCTCCAAGGCTTCCCTCGATGCGCAGGACATACCCCAGATAGTTGTGCGTGCGCTCATCGAAGGAGCGCAACAGGCGGATACGAGGCTGCACGCCGAGGAGGCGGCCTTGCCAGGCGAGCTTTGCGGTCGAGGGTTTCTTCATACAGATTCGTCACGCTCCCTGCACGATCAGTCTGCGACAGTGTACCCGCCGGGTAGCAATTCATGCCATCTAACCTTCCGCTCCGTCCGCGTATAACCTATTGATCTCTCGAATTGTTTAGCTCTCGACTTCCGGACTTCGCTACATGCTCGCCCTCTCGAAAACAGAGAGGAACGGCCGGATCAGAGAGAAATCCCGGGCAGGATAGGGTGCAGAGGCGGCTCTTGAAGTCAGCAGCTTTCCGCAGGAATTCGCGGCAATACAAAGCCTTCGGCAACGAAAAAGGCCAACCCGGATGGGTTGGCCTTGGGAATTTGGTGGAGGCGGCGGGAATCGACACTTAGGACCTCCTGCGGAGGTCCATCAAGTGTACCTGCGCTTCGCTCCGGCAACCCGCATACGCGGATTCTCATCCACACCACCCCCACCAAACAAAAAGGGCCACCTTGCGGCGGCCCTTTATGTTTGGTGGAGGCGGCGGGAATCGAACCCGCGTCCGTGAGCTCTCCGCCCTCGGCTCTACATGCTTATCCGCGTCTATTCGTTTAACCCATGGCTACCCGACGGGCAGGGAAAACCATGGGCGATCCCGGTTGGGTTTTAACGGATCCGCGCCGGGAGCGCTTCACCGCGATCCTGTGAGAGTCGACGCCCCGAACCTGAACGCACAGGCACGGCTTCAGTGGGACGGCACCCTACTGGGTTTTAAGCAGCGAGTGCGTAGTTGTCGTCGTTGGCAACTATATTTTGCAGATGGATTTACGAGGAAATCTGCATCCTCGGCATGCACCTCGGGTTTCGCAACCCACGTCGAAACCAGGTCGCCCCCGATTTCGCACGTTTGGACGCCCGCCGGGGCGGGAAGTTCCACCCGAATGTTAGGGGCGGGCGGGGTACTTTACAAGGCCCGGCGGTTCAGCGGCCGCCGGATTTCATGATCCGCTGCTTCTCCCGCTGCCAGTCCCGTTCCTTGAGGCTGGCGCGCTTGTCGTGGGCCTTCTTGCCCTTGGCCAGGCCGATCTCGACCTTGACCCGGCCCCGCTTCCAGTACAGGGCCAGCGGGATCAGGGCGTAGCCCTTGCGCTCCACAGCGCCGATCAGCTTGTTGAGTTCTTCGCGGTGGAGCAGCAGCTTGCGGGTCCGGGTGGGATCGGGGTGGATGTGGGTGGAGGCAGTGGGCAGGGGTGTGATGTGGGCGCCGAACAGGAAGGCCTCGCCGTCCTTGAGCAGCACATAGGCATCGGTGATCTGCACCTTGCCGGCGCGCAGGCTCTTGACCTCCCAGCCCTCCAGCGCGATCCCGGCCTCGAAGCGTTCCTCGATGCCGTACTCGTGGCGGGCCTTCTTGTTGAGCGCGATGGTGCTGCCGCCGCCTGCCTTGCCTTGCTTCTTCTTTTTCGCCATTGGCGCATTATACGCAGCCGGGTCGTTCCGCTCACCCGGAAAATGCGCCAATTGGTTGAGACAAGGAGGGATTTCCCGGACAATGGGGCGAGTTTCCGGGAGGGAGATTCGGGCACATGGCGCGTCGCACCTCGGTCCACGGCGAGTGGTCGTCGAAAATGGCCTTCATCCTGGCGGCGACCGGTTCCGCGGTCGGGCTGGGCAACATCTGGCGTTTCCCCTATGTCACCGGCGAGAGCGGTGGCGGCGCCTTTGTCATCATCTACCTGATCTGCGTGGCCGCGGTGGGCCTGCCCATCATGATTGCCGAGATCATGCTCGGCCGGCGGGGGCGCCAGAGCCCGCTCAATACCATGCGTACCCTGGCCACGGAGGAGGGTGCGACGCCGGCCTGGCAGTACGTGGGCTGGCTGGGGATGGCCGCAGGGTTCCTGATCCTCTCCTTCTACAGCGTGGTGGCCGGCTGGACCCTGGCCTACACGGTGCGCACCGCGGCCGGCATCTTCGACGGCCAGACTGCCGACGGGGTGCAGGCCATCTTCACCAGCTTCATCGGCGACCCCGAGCGTCTGCTGGGCTGGCACACCATCTTTATGGTCATGACCATCATCGTGGTGTCGCGGGGGGTGAAGAGCGGGCTGGAGCAGGCGGTTCGCTTCCTGATGCCGGCCCTGTTCGTGCTGCTGGTGGCGATGGTGGGCTATGCCATGAACACCGGGCAGTTCGAGCAGGCCATCGATTACCTGTTCAAGCCCGATTTTTCCAAGGTGACCTGGGAGGTGGTGCTCAAAGCCATGGGCCAGGCCTTCTTCAGCTTGAGCCTGGGCATGGGTGCCATCATGATCTATGGCTCCTACCTGTCGCACACCGCGTCCATTGTGAAGACCGCAACCATCATCGCCGGCATGGATACGTTGGTGGCGGTGCTGGCCGGGCTGGCCATCTTCCCGCTGGTGTTCCAGTACGGCCTGGCGCCCTCCGGTGGACCGGGACTGATCTTCATGACCCTGCCCATCGCTTTCGGGCAGATGCCCGGCGGTGCCTTCGTGGGTGCGGCCTTCTTCCTGCTGCTGGTGTTTGCGGCCTGGACCTCGGCCATCTCGCTGATGGAGCCGGTGGTCACCTGGCTGGTGGAGAACCGGGGCATGAACCGGGTCAAGGCCTCGGCCTGGGCCGGGCTGTTTGCCTGGCTGCTGGGAGTGGTGTCGCTGTTGTCGCTGAACGTCTGGTCCGGTGAGCAGTTCCAGTTGTTCGGCATGCCGTTCATGGACCTGGTCGACTGGCTGACGGCCAATGTCATGCTGCCGCTGGGCGGGCTGCTGATCGCCATCTTTGCGGCCTGGGTGATGTCGCGGGATGCCAGCCGTGCCGAACTGGGCCTGCCGGAAGGCATGGGCTATACCGCCTGGCGGGTGCTGGTGCGCTACGTCACCCCGGTGGCGGTGATCCTGGTGCTGTTCAACCAGACCGGCCTGATCTGAGTGCCCCGCGGGTTTCATGGCGACGCAGATTCACCGTTCCGCACTGGTGCCCTACAGCCCGGCCGAAATGTTCGCGCTGGTCAGCGATGTGGATGCCTATCCCGAATTCCTGCCCTGGTGCAGCGGGGCGCGGGTGCTGGAGCGCAAGGGCGACGAGGTGCGCGCCTGTGTCGAGATCAGCAAGGGTGCGGTGCACAAGCGCTTCACCACCCTCAATCGGGAGCAGAAGAACAAGATGATCGAGATTCGCCTGCTGGAAGGACCTTTTCGCCACCTGGAAGGCTTCTGGCGTTTCGATCCCCTCGGCGACGCCGCCTGCAAGGTATCGCTCGATCTCGAGTTCGATTTTGCCAGCCGGATGCTGGGGATGATGGTCGGTCCGGTGTTCAACCAGATCGCCAATACCCTGGTCGATGCCTTCCATCAGCGTGCGGTGCAGGTCTATGGCAGGCGCTGAGGTGATGCAGGTCGAGGTCGCCTATGCCCGGCCAGACCGGCAGCTCATCCTGCCCGTGGAGGTGCCGAAGGGCGCCACCATCGAGCAGGCCATCCGCCTGTCCGGCATCCTGGAGCACTTTCCCGAAATCGACCTGGAGAAGCAGGCGGTCGGCATCTTCGGCAAGCTGAAGAAGCTGGATACCCCATTGCGCGAGGGCGACCGGGTGGAGATCTACCGGCCGCTGATCGCCGACCCGAAGGAAGTCCGCAAGCAGCGTGCCGCGGCGGGCAAGCGCATGAAGAAGGGCGGCGGCGACCTCTGAGCCGCGGCAGGCGGTCAGTGGGCGTGCGGGGCCGATGCCGGCTGGCGCCGCCGTTCGCCGTCCACGCCCAGGTCATCGAACTCGCTGCCGAACCCCATCCAGTTCCAGAGGCGGGTCAGCAGTCCGCGCGGCTTGCGCGGCTGGGGCGGAACCGTGACCGTGGCGATCTTGGGTGCGGTATCGGTCGCGGCATCGGGACGGGGCCGCAGGTCGCCGCGGATCTCCACCAGCCGGTCCCCGTCGAAGAAGAGGGTCACGCGCTTCTGCTCGACCTCGCCCCGGCCCGGCTGCATCCGGTACAGGTAGTCCCAGCGGTTGTCGTGGAAGGGGTCCATCAGCAGCGGGGTGCCCATCACGAACTTCACCTGGCGCCGGGTCATCCCGGGGCGAAGCTGGTCCACCGCTTCCTGGGTCAGCACGTTGCCCTGCTGTACGTCGATGCGGTGAACGAAGGGAATCCGGTCCACGGAACCGCAGCCGGCAAGGCTTGCCAACAGGATTCCGAAAATGAGAAGCTTTCGCATATGAATTGGCTTTAATGACGGGTCCGGCACCGCGGCATGATAGCGCAATGCCCCCCGCCTTTCACACTGTCGAGGAGCACAGGCGTGGAATCCCAGGATCTCAGGAAGGCAGGGCTGAAGGTCACCCTGCCGCGCATGAAGATACTCGAAATCCTCGAGAGCCGGGACACCTCCCGGCACATGAGCGCGGAGGATGTCTACAAGGCGCTGCTCGAGGCCGGCGAGGACATCGGGCTGGCCACCGTGTACCGGGTGCTGACCCAGTTCGAGGCCGCCGGCCTGGTCAGTCGACACCATTTCGAGGGCGGTCATTCGGTGTTCGAACTGGAGCAGGGCCATCACCACGACCACATCGTGTGTGTGAGATGCGGCCGTGTGGATGAGTTCATCGACGAGGTCATCGAGGAGCGCCAGCAGGCGATCGCCCGCAAGGCCGGCTACGAGATGACCGATCACAGCCTGTACATCTACGGCATCTGCGCCGACTGCCGCAAGGAACAGGGCGGGAAATAGCCACGGAATCCACCGAAATGCTTTTTTTCGGCGCACGCGCTCCGCGCGGCGCCATATCCATGAGTGTTGCCGTGGATTCGGTGGATTCCGTGGCTATTTTCTTTTCTTGTTCCGGCGCGGTCTGGACGGCCCACCCGCGCGTTCCAGCATCTCGCGGGCGTGATTGAGGGTCGATTCGGTCACTTCCACGCCCCCCAGCATGCGCGCGACTTCCTCTACCCGTTCCTCGCCGGAGAGCGTACGGATGCGGGTCCGGGTCTGGTCCTTGCCGGAGAGCTTGCTTACCTGGATCTGGTGGTGAGCCTGCACCGCGACCTGCGGCAGGTGGGTGACGCACAGCACCTGCACCCGTTCCCCGAGTTCGCGCAGGCGGCGGCCGACGACTTCGGCGACACCGCCGCCGATGCCGGTGTCGACCTCGTCGAACACCAGCACCGGCGTGGTGCCGGCGTCGGCGGCGATGACCTGGATGGCGAGGCTGATGCGTGACAGCTCGCCGCCGGAGGCGACCCGCGACAGGGGCGCGAACGGCTGTCCCGGGTTGGCGCTGACCCGGAATTCGATCTGGTCCGGGCCATGGCGGGTCGGCTCGGGGGATTCCGCTGGCGTGACCGCAATCTCGAAGCGGCCGCCCTCCATGCCCAGCCCCTGCATGGCCTCGGTCACGGCCTTGCCCAGCGCGCCGGCCGCCTTCCGCCGGGCGCGGGTGAGGGCGGCGGCCTGTTCGCGGTAGCGGGCGTCGAGTTCGGCCAGTTCGGCCTCCAGCCGTTCCAGGTGCGCGTCGGCATGGTCGAGCTGGTCCAGCTCGGTCTCGTAGCCGGCCAGCACCTCGGGCAGGGCGTCGGCATCGACATGATGCTTGCGGGCCTGCTGCTGCAGGCTGGCGATGCGCGCATCCAGCCAGGCCAGTCGCTCGGGATCCTCGTCCTCCGCATCCGCATGGTGAGCGAGCATGTCGGCGGCCTCGCGTGCCTGGATCAGTGCCCCGTTCACCAGCTCGGCGATCTCGCCGAGGGCCGGGTCCAGCCGGGCCGCCTCTTCCAGCGGGCGCAGCGCCTGGCCGAGCAGGCCGTGGGCGCTGGGCTCGCCTTCATAAATATGGTGGAGCGCGGCGCGGGTGGCCTCCTGCAGCCGGCCCCGGTTGGCCAGCCTGCGGTGCTCCTCCTGCAATCGGGCCAGTTCCCCGACCTCGGCACCCAGGGCACGCAGTTCCTCGACATGAAAGCGAAGCAGCTCGAGGCGCCCGGCGCGGTCGCGGGCGGCGGCGCGGAGCGCCTCCAGACGGGCGCGGCAGTCGCGCAGTTCCCGCCAGGTGTCGGCGACGGCCTGCACCCGTTCGGCATGTCCGCCATGTCTGTCGAGCAGCGCGCGCTGGACCTCGCGGCGCAGCAGCGACTGGTGTTCGTGCTGGCCGTGGATGTCGACCAGCCGCTCGCCCAGCTCGCGCAGCTGGGCGAGGGTGACCGGCCGGCCATTGATGTAGGCGCGGGCGCGGCCGTCACGCGGGATCACACGCCGCACCAGGCACTCGCCCTCGTCGGCGAGGTCCTGGGCTTCCAGCCAGGCCTGGATCCCGGGCTTGCCATCGAGGCTGAAGCCGACGCTGATCTCGGCGCGCTCCGCGCCATGCCGCACCACGCCGCTGTCGGCGCGGTCGCCGAGCGCCAGCCCGAGGGCATCGACCAGAATGGACTTGCCGGCACCGGTCTCGCCGGTGAGCGCGGTCATGCCGGTGCCGAGTTCCAGCTCCAGGTCATCGACCAGGACGAAGTCGCGCAGATGGATGTGTCCGAGCATGGTTCGCTGTCCGTCAGGCCTGCTCGCCCCATCGGAACTTGGCGCGCAGGATGCCGAAATAGTCATAGTCGGGCGGATGGATGAGCTTCAGCGGCTTGCCCTTGCGGCGAATGCGCACCCGGTCCTCCGGCAGCAGGCCGAAGTTGATCTGGCCGTCGCAGGTGATCTGGGCCTGGGTGTAGGCGCCGTTGCGCAGCACGATCTCGATCTCCGCGGTATCGCCGATGACGATGGGCCGGTTGTTGAGCGTGTGCGGGCAGATGGGCACCAGGCCGATGGCGTTGAGGGTCGGGTGCAGGATGGGGCCGCCGCCGGACAGGGCATAGGCGGTGGAGCCGGTGGGGGTGGAGACGATGATGCCGTCCGAGCGCTGGGTGTGCAGCAGGCGGCCGTCGATGTGCACCTCGAGTTCGATCATGCGCGCGATGTCCCACTTGTGCACGACCACGTCGTTGAGGGCATCGCTCTCGGCCACCACCTGGCCGCCGCGCAGGACCCGGGCATGCAGCAGGGTCCGGTCCTCGGCGGTGAAGTTGCCGTCGAGGATGCGGTCCAGTTCCGGGGTCATCTGTTCCGGCGAGACATCGGCCAGGAACCCCAGCCGGCCCAGGTTGATGCCCAGCAGGGGCACGCCGGCGTCGGCCACGCTGCGCGCGGCATTGAGGAGGGTGCCGTCGCCGCCGACCACGATCACCAGGTCCACGGCCTCGGCCAGCGCCTGGCGTTCCAGCACCTCGGCCGTGTCCGGGGGCAGGCGCTCGGCCGCGCTGGTGTCGAGCAGCACCTCCAGCCGGCGCCGCTTCAGGTAGTCGACCAGCGCGGCGAGGGTGTCGGCGACGTTGGGATCGCCGAATTTCCCGATGATGCCGATGCGCTTGAAGATGTCCTTCATGGTCGCAGACAGTAGCACGCGCCCGAATTGCCAGCAATCGGGCGGGCGGCCGGAACCCCCTAAGGGAACGGAAGTTTTGTGCCCGCCGTCGGCTTCTTGACCGGGCCCGGGAGCGTTGCTAACCTGCTTGGCACTCACCTGCGCAGAGTGCTAACAGACGTGGCCAGAAGCCCCGCCAAGAAGACTGCCGCCGATCGGGACGGGACGCTGCTCAACGAGCGTGCCCAGCAGCTCCTGCGCGTGCTGGTGGAACGTTACATAGACAGCGGCGAGCCGGTCGGCTCGCGGACGCTGGCGCGCGACTCCGGGCTGGACCTGAGCCCGGCCACGGTGCGCAATGTCATGGCCGACCTGGAGGAGCTGGGCTTCGTGCGCTCGCCGCACACCTCCGCCGGCCGCATGCCCACGGTACGCGGTTACCGCTTCTTCGTAGACAGCCTGCTCCAGGTACAGCCGCTCGATTCCGAGCAGGTGGCCGCGCTGCGCCGCGAGCTGCACCCCGAGGTGAACCACGACCGCCTGGTGGCCAGCGCCTCCTCGCTGCTCTCCGGCATCACCCGCATGGCCGGTGTGGTCACGCTGCCGCGCCGCGAGCATGCCGCCCTGCGCCGGCTCGATTTCCTGCCGCTGTCGGGCAACCGGGTGCTGGTGATCCTCATCTTCAACGAGGGTGAGGTCCAGAACCGCATCATCCAGACCGATCGCGCCTATTCCGCCGCCGAGCTGGAGCAGGCCGCCAACCTGCTCAATTCGCTGTTTGCCGGAAAGGACATCGCTGAGGTGCGCGCCAGCCTGATCGAGGACATGCGTCGGGCCCGGCAGGACATGAACGAACTGATGAACACCGCCGTGGAGATGGCCGAGCGGGTGTTCATCAAGGAGGAGGCCGCCGAGGACGAGGACGTGGTCGTCGCCGGGCAGACCAACCTGATGACCTTCCGCGAGCTTGGCGATGTGGAAAAGCTCCGTAACCTGTTCGAGGTCTTCAACAGCAAGCGTGATCTGCTGCACCTGCTCGACCAGTCGCTGTCCGCCGAGGGGGTGCAAATCTTCATCGGCGAGGAGTCGGGTTACCAGGTGCTCGACGAGTGCTCCGTGGTCACGGCACCCTATTCGGTGGAGGGCGAGGTGGTCGGCGTGCTGGGCGTCATCGGCCCGACGCGGATGGCCTACGACCGGGTGATTCCCATCGTGGATGCCACCGCGCGATTGCTCGGTGCGGCCTTGAATCCCAGGACTTGACCCCCATATTCCCGTGCAGCAGGCGGGCGGCGATTGCCTGTCGCCCGCAAGCGCATGAATGTAAAGCCAATATCTGAGATCCGGAGGATTTCTTGATGTCCGAAGAGCAACAGGTTTCCGGTCAGGAGGCCGAATCGGCCGGCGCGGAACAGCCCGCGACCCAGGACCCGGGCGAACTGCACGCGCTGCTGGAGGATGCCCGCAGCAAGGCCGACGAGCACTGGAACCAGCTGCTGCGGCTGCAGGCGGAACTGGACAACCTGCGCAAGCGCGCCGAGCGTGACGTGGCCCAGGCGCACAAGTTCGGGCTGGAGAAGTTCGCCGGCGAGCTGCTGCCGGTGAAGGACAGCCTGGAGATGGGCATCGCCGCCGCCTCCGAGGGAGACAACATCGACGCTGCCAAGCTCAAGGAGGGCAGCGAGCTGACCCTGAAGATGCTCGGCGACGTGCTGGAGAAGTTCGGCATCCGGGAGATCAATCCCGAAGGCGAGAAGTTCAATCCCGAGTTTCACGAGGCCATGTCCATGCAGGAACGCACCGACGTGGAACCCAATACGGTAGTGACGGTGGTCCAGAAGGGCTACCTGCTCAACGACCGGCTGTTGCGGCCGGCGATGGTGATCGTGGCCAAGGCGCCCGCGGGTTCGGCTTGAAACGCAGGGCCGGTGCCCTCAGATAGCTGGCAGATTCAGGGTATTTGAGCGGACCGACCGGACAACGGAATCAATCTACAGGCATTGGAGACACCGAAAATGGGAAAAATCATCGGCATCGATCTGGGCACCACCAACTCCTGCGTGGCCGTCATGGAGGGTGGCAAGCCCCGCGTCATCGAGAACAGCGAGGGTGATCGCACCACGCCCTCGATCGTCGCCTTCACCGACGACGGCGAGGTGCTGGTCGGCCAGGCGGCCAAGCGCCAGGCGGTCACCAACCCGGAAAACACCCTGTTCGCGATCAAGCGGCTGATCGGGCGCAAGTTCGAGGATCCGGAAGTACAGAAGGACATCGAGCTGGTGCCCTACAAGATCGTCAAGGCGGACAACGGCGACGCCTGGGTCGAGGTCAAGGGCAAGAAGATGGCCCCGCCGGAGATCTCGGCGCGCGTGCTGCAGAAGATGAAGAAGACCGCCGAGGACTATCTCGGCGAGGAAGTGACCGAGGCCGTCATCACGGTTCCGGCCTACTTCAACGACTCGCAGCGCCAGGCGACCAAGGACGCCGGCAAGATCGCCGGCCTGGATGTCAAGCGCATCATCAACGAGCCGACCGCGGCCGCGCTGGCCTATGGCATGGACAAGAAGCGTGGCGACCAGAAGGTGGCCGTGTACGACCTGGGTGGTGGCACCTTCGACATCTCCATCATCGAGATCGCCGATGTCGACGGCGAGCACCAGTTCGAGGTGCTGTCCACCAACGGCGACACCTTCCTGGGCGGCGAGGACTTCGACAAGCGCCTGATCGACTATCTGGCCGACGAATTCCAGAAGGACCAGGGCATCGACCTGCGCGGTGATCCGCTGGCCATGCAACGGCTCAAGGAAGCGGCCGAGAAGGCCAAGATCGAGCTGTCGTCCAGCAATCAGACCGACGTCAACCTGCCCTACATCACGGCGGACGCGAGCGGACCCAAGCACCTCAACATCAAGGTGACGCGGGCCAAGCTGGAATCGCTGGTCGAGGATCTCATTAGCCGCACCATCGAGCCCTGCAAGACCGCGCTCAAGGATGCCGGCCTGTCGGTGGGCGAGGTCGACGAGGTGATCCTGGTCGGCGGCCAGACCCGCATGCCCAAGGTGCAGGAAGCGGTGAAGGCGTTCTTCGGCAAGGAGCCGCGCAAGGATGTCAACCCGGACGAGGCCGTGGCCATCGGTGCCGCGATCCAGGGCGGCGTGCTGGGTGGCGAGGTCAAGGACGTGCTGCTGCTCGACGTGACCCCGCTGAGCCTCGGCATCGAGACCCTGGGCGGTGTCATGACCAAGCTGATCGAGAAGAACACCACCATCCCTACCAAGGCGACGCAGGTGTTCTCGACCGCCGACGACAACCAGACCGCGGTGACCGTGCACGTGCTGCAGGGCGAGCGCGAGATGGCCAGCGCCAACAAGTCGCTGGGCCGCTTCGACCTGACCGACATCCCGCCCGCACCGCGCGGCGTGCCGCAGATCGAGGTCACCTTCGACATCGATGCCAACGGCATCCTCAACGTGTCCGCCAAGGACAAGGGCACGGGCAAGGAGCAGAAGATCGTCATCAAGGCCTCGTCGGGCCTGTCCGAGGACGAGATCGAGAAGATGGTCAAGGATGCCGAGGCCCATGCCGAGGAAGACCGCAAGTTCCACGAGCTGGTGGACGCCCGCAACCAGGCCGACAACCTGATCCACGCGACCCGCAAGTCGCTCACGGACCTGGGTGACAAGGTCGAGGCCGGCGAGAAGTCCGCCATCGAGGACGCCATCAAGGCGCTGGAAGAAGTCATGAAGGGCGACGACAAGGCGGCCATCGAGGCCAAGACCCAGGCCCTGGCGGAACTCTCGGGCAAGCTGGCCCAGAAGGTCTACGAGCAGCAGCAGGGTGCTGGCGGCGGTGCCGGTGCCCAGCAGGCGGGCGCCGAGCAGGCCGAGACCACCACGGCTGGTGGGGACGATGTCGTCGATGCCGAGTTCGAGGAAGTCGACGACAACAAGAAGTGAGCCCGTGCGGGCGGAACGGCGGTGGCCGCTCCGTCCGCACCTTCTTTTCCGTGAATCGCGGTTCGGCGGCCACCGGGCCGCGTTCGCGTGTGTGGGGGCGGCGAGCTCCGGGTCCGTACCGGAGCCGGTAAGGAATCATGTCCAAGCGTGACTACTACGAAATCCTGGGTGTCCAGAAGAATGCGAGCGAGGCCGAACTGAAGAAGGCCTACCGCCGCATGGCGCAGAAGTACCATCCCGACCGCAATCCCGACGACAAGGCGGCCGAGGAGAAGTTCAAGGAAGTCAAGGAGGCCTACGAGGTTCTCTCTGACGCACGCAAGCGCGCGGCCTATGACCAGTTCGGCCATGCCGGGGTCGACCCCAATGCCGGCCCTGGTCCGGGTGGCTTCGGCGCCGGTGGCGCCAGCTTCTCGGACATATTCGGCGATGTCTTCGGCGACATCTTCGGGGGCGGCGGTGGCCGCGGCGGCCAGCGCGCCTACCGCGGCGCGGACCTGCGCTACAACCTGGAACTGACGCTTGAGGAGGCCGTGGCCGGCACCACCGTCAAGATCCGGGTGCCCACCATGACCGCCTGTACGGCCTGCGGCGGCAGTGGTGCCCGCAGCGGCAGTCGGCCGGAAACCTGTACCACCTGTGGCGGCGTCGGCCAGGTGCGCATGCAGCAGGGCTTCTTCTCCGTCCAGCAGACCTGCCCGCGCTGTCGCGGCACCGGCACCATCATCAGCGATCCCTGCACGGTCTGTCATGGTCATGGCCGGGTACAGGAAACCAAGACCCTGTCGGTGAAGGTTCCGGCCGGTGTCGATACCGGCGACCGCATCCGCCTCGCCGGCGAGGGCGAGGCCGGCGAGAACGGAGGCCCGCCGGGCGATCTCTACGTGCAGATCCGGGTAAAGGAGCATGCCATCTTCACCCGCGAGGACAACAACCTGTACTGCGAGGTACCCATCCCCTTTGTCACCGCCGCCCTGGGCGGCGAGCTGGAAGTACCGACGCTCGATGGCCGAGTGGTGCTCAAGATCCCCGAAGGCACCCAGTCCGGCAAGCTGTTCCGCCTGCGCGGCAAGGGCGTGCAGCCGGTGCGCGGTGGCCCGGTCGGCGATCTGATGGCTCGGGTGGTGGTGGAGACGCCGGTGAACCTGTCGGCGAAGCAGAAGGAGCTGCTGCGCGAGTTCGAGCGCACCCTGGGCGAGAAGGGCGGTTCGCACCACAATCCCAAGTCCCATTCCTGGCTGGACGGCGTCAAGCGTTTCTTCGACAACATGAAGCCCTGAGTCGAACGGGCCTTGCGAATCATTCTGTCCATGGTTGCAATGTGCGCTGACCTTGGTTTGGTTGGCCCGCATATTGCTCCAGGGCGGAAACGGGCGGTCGCAAATCGTACCCTGGGATATGGCAACCGAATCCCATTTGTTTTCCTGTAATGCAGGAAGTCGGTCGGCGTCCTCTCGTGCTCTGGTGCAGTAAGCGGACTGGTCTTGTCAATCCCAGCTGAGCGCGCCGCCGGTCTGGTACTCGGTCACACGGGTCTCGAAGAAGTTCTTCTCCTTGCGCAGGTTGGCCTGCTCGTCCAGCCAGGGCAGGGCGTTCTCCGCGCCCGGAAAGGGCTCCTCGACACCGAGCTGGCGCGCGCGGCGGTTGGCAATGAAGCGGAACTGCTCGCCATGCAGTTGCGCCGAGTAGCCGAGGATGGGTTCGGGCAGCAGGAAGCGGGCATAGGCGGTTTCCGCTGCCTCGGCCTCGTCCCACATCTCGCGCAGGGCGGCGGGGTCGGGCCGGATGGCCTCTTCCTCCATGATCTGGCGGGCCACGCGGATGCCGAATCCGGCATGCATGACCTCGTCGCGCATGATGTACTGGAGTTGTTCCGCCGTGCCTTTCATCAGGCCACGCCGTTGCAAGGCGAATATCGGCGAGAAGCCGTTGTAGAACCAGCAGCCCTCGAACACGGCAGCGAAGAAGATGTAGGCCATCAGGAACTCCGCCAGGGTGTCGCGGTCGCGGAGGTCCACGTCCGGTCGCAGTACCGAGTCCAGCCGGCGGTTGGCAATGCGGATCTTGGCGTGGATCTCGGGCACCACGCGGTACCGGTTGTAGATCTCGCCCTGGTCGAGGTTGAGCGTCTCGATGCAGTGCTGGTAGGTCCAGGTATGCAGGGCTTCCTCGTAGACCTGCCGGGCCTGGTAGATCTGCAGCTCGGGTGCCGACATCTTTTCCATTACCGCCAGGCCGATGTTGCGCATGGCCAGAATGTCCGAGGTGGTGAGATAGGCAAGCACATTTTCATAGACATGCCGTTCCTCGGTGGTCAGGCGGTGGTGATAGTCGTGCACGTCCTGCGCCATGTTGATGTCCAGCGGCGTCCAGTGGTTGCGGTTGGCGTTGAGGAAGTACTTCCAGGCCCAGGGGTAGCGGAAGGGCGCGAGCTGGTTGATGTCGGTCAGGCCGTTGACGACCCGCTTGTCGCGGGGGTCCACGGGCCGCGCGGCGGGCTGTGAGCGGCCGGCGGGAAGGGCCGGACCACCCAGTGCCGTGTCAGCGGTCGGGGCCGGGGCGTCGTCCGGCAGGGTCACGGGCGGCGGCGGGGCCTGTTCCGGCGAGGCGGTCGTGCGTTGCAGCAATGCGGCAAGGGGGTCGTTCCATTCGTTCATGTCGGTCGTCTCCTGAATTCCGTGGGCTGGCGCGTTACTGGCAGGCTTCGCATTCGGGGTCGTCTATGGCGCAGGCCTTGGGCGCGTCGCGCTCGCCTTCGTCGGTCTTTTCCATGTGCGTGGCGCCGAGGGTACGCAGGTAATAGGTGGTCTTGAGGCCACGCAGCCAGGCCAGCTTGTACAGTGCGTCCAGCTTCTTGCCCGAGGGTTCGGCGAGGTAGAGGTTCAGCGACTGTGCCTGGTCGATCCATTTCTGACGCCGGGCCGCCGCCTCTACCAGCCAGCGGGGATCGATCTCGAAGGCGGTGGCATAAAGGGCCTTGAGATCCTCGGGAATGCGGTCGATGGCGGCCAGCGAGCCGTCGTAGTACTTGAGGTCGTTGATCATCACCGCGTCCCACAGTCCGCGCGCCTTGAGGTCGCGCACCAGGGCCTCGTTGACCACCGTGAACTCGCCCGACAGGTTCGATTTCACGAACAGGTTCTGGTAGGTGGGTTCGATGGACTGGGATACGCCGCAGATGTTGGAGATGGTGGCCGTGGGCGCGATGGCCAGGCAGTTGGAGTTGCGCATGCCGACGGTGCGCACGCGCTCGCGCAGTGCCTCCCAGTCCAGGGTGCTGCCGCGGTCGACCTCCAGCAGCGGGCCGCGGACCTCGGCCAGCAGATCGAGCGAGTCGATGGGCAGAATGCCGCGGCTCCACAGCGAGCCGTCGAAGCTGGGATAGCGGCCCCGCTCCTCGGCCAGCTCGGTCGAGGCCTGGATGGCGAAGTAGGACAGGGCCTCCATGCTGCGGTCGGCGAACTCGACCGCGGCCTCGCTGGCGTAAGGGATGCGCAGGCGATGCAGCGCATCCTGGAAACCCATGAGCCCCAGTCCGACCGGCCGGTGGCGCAGGTTGGCGCGGCGGGCCTGGGGCACGCTGTAGTAGTTGATGTCGATGACATTGTCGAGCATGCGCAGGGCGATGCCCACGGTGCGCGCCAGTTTCTCCGTGTCCAGCCCCTCGTCGTCGACGTGGGCGGCCAGGTTGACCGAGCCCAGGTTGCACACCGCGATCTCGTCGTCGGAGGTGTTGAGGGTGATCTCGGTACAGAGGTTGGACGAATGCACCACGCCCGCGTGCTGTTGCGGCGAGCGCAGGTTGCAGGGGTCCTTGAAGGTGATCCAGGGATGCCCCGTCTCGAACAGCATGCCCAGCATACGCCGCCAGAGATCCTGGGCGCGGAGCTTCTTGTGCACGCGCAGCTCGCCACGCTCGGCCATGGCCTCGTACTCGGCATAGCGGGCCTCGAAGGCGGCGCCGGTGAGATCGTGCAGGTCCGGCACCTCGTCGGGCGAGAACAGGGTCCAGTCGCCGTCCTCCGCCACCCGCTTCATGAACAGGTCCGGTACCCAGTTGGCGGTGTTCATGTCATGGGTGCGGCGGCGTTCGTCGCCCGTGTTCTTGCGCAGCTCCAGGAATTCCTCGATGTCGATGTGCCAGGTCTCCAGGTAGGCACAGACGGCCCCCTTGCGCTTGCCGCCCTGGTTGACCGCGACGGCGGTGTCATTGGCGACCTTGAGAAAGGGCACCACGCCCTGGCTGGTGCCGTTGGTGCCCTTGATGTGGGCGCCCAGACCGCGCACCCGGCTCCAGTCGTTGCCCAGGCCGCCGGCGAACTTGGACAGCAGGGCGTTGTCGCGGATGGCGCTGTAGATGCCATCCAGATCGTCGGGCACGGTGGTCAGGTAGCAGCTCGAGAGCTGCGGGCGCAGGGTGCCGGCGTTGAACAGGGTGGGCGTGGAACTCATGAAATCGAACGATGACAGCAGTTCGTAGAACTCGATGGCGCGTGCCTCGCGGTCGATTTCGCGGATGGCCAGGCCCATGGCCACGCGCATGAAGAAGGCCTGGGGCAGTTCGAAGCGCACGCCCTCGTGGTGCAGGAAGTAGCGGTCATAGAGCGTCTGCAGGCCGAGGTAGCCGAACTGCCGGTCGCGTTCCGGTTTCAGTGCCGCGGCGAGCCGGGCCAGGTCAAAGCGGCCGAGTTCGGGGTCCAGGTGTTCGGTGTCGATGGCCTTGCGGACGTAGCGCTCGAAGTAGTCGGCGTAGGGGTCCTCCGGCGGCAGCCGGTCCAGATCGGGCCGGGTATCGAGCACGAAGGCATGGGCCTCGTCGATCAGGCGATCGAGCAGCAGCCGTGCCGCCGCGCGCCCGTGATCGGGGTCCTGCTCGATCAGGCCGCGGGCGGCGAGGATCAGCGCCTGGCCGACATCCTGCTCGGGCATGCCGTCGTACAGGTTGCGTTCCGTCTCCCGCAGGATGGCACCGGCGTCGGCGCCGGCCAGGCCGGCGCAGGCACGCTCGATACGGGTGCGCAGCAGGGCGGGATCCAGCGTGGCCAGGCTGCCGTCGGCACGGCGCAGGTTCAGACGCGGCGCTTCGTTCCCGGACTCGGCGGCGGGTGCGCTCGCGGCCCGTTCGCGGGCGCGCTGTTCGCGGTACAGCACATAGGCGCGGGCTACCTTGTGATGCCCGCCGCGCATCAGCGCCAGCTCGACCTGGTCCTGGATGTCCTCGATGTGCACGGCACCGCCCTGGGGCTGGCGCCGGAGCAGGGCGGCCACCACGTCCTCGGTCAGTGCCGCCACCGTGTCGTGGATGCGCCGCGAGGCCGCGCCCTGGCCGCCTTCCACGGCCAGGAAGGCCTTGGTCAGGGCCACGGCGATCTTGGTGGGGTCGAAGGGGGTGCGGGCACCGTTGCGGCGGATCACCGCGTGGCTGGTGGTTGCCGGCGAGCGCGCGGCCGCCTCGTCGAGGGTCGGCGGGATTGTGGCGGACCCGGCGAACGGGACGCCGGGCATCGGATCGTTGCTGCCCGGGGTCGGGGCTTGTCGTGGCATGGCGCTTCCTCCTCCGTCGGTTTGGGGTCGGGCGCCTGCGCGTCAACGGTGGGGGAAGACCTGGGTCTGCCGGCTTGTGGCCGGCCGGCGAACCGCAAGGGGTCGCCATCCCCGACGCCTGTTACGCGAAGGCGAGGGTTACGGACGGGCCGCCGACCGGGCGGACGCCGTCGTCTCCGGCAGGTCTTCGGACTCGGGGGCAGAACAGATGTGGCCTGGGGCCGCGGCTTCCCATCCTCTGCGGACAGTGCCTGGCACCGCGGGGTGCGGTGCCGCGCGGCCTTCGTTCCCCCTCACCGCTGCGCGTCAGTCCCGGATTCGCACCGGGTTCCCTCTTGCAGCCACCCCAAGGGATTGGGGTGGCACCGGAGACGAACCACAAGATAGTGGGGTTCAGGGTGCCTTGCAAGCCCCCATTTTCCGTGCCAGGTCGAGGAAGTCCCGCAGCCAGGGCAGATCTGCGTCGGCGGCGCGGATGGCCGCCAGCATCCGTCCGCGCAGGCCATGGCGCCCCAGTGGCCGTGCGGCCAGCCGTTCCCGTTCGAGCGCGTCCCGAAGCACCCAGTCGGGCAGGGCGGCGACCCCGCGCCGGCTGGCCACCAGCTGCAGGATCACGGCGGTCAGTTCGCAGGGCCGAACGGCGGCCGGTTCCACGCCCGCGGGATCGAGAAAGCGGCCGAACAGGTCCAGCCGTGAGCGTGGCACCGGGTAGGTGATGAGGGTCTGGTCGGCGAGGTGCCGGGGCTGGATGCGCTTGAGCCGGGTGAGGGGGTGATCGGGTGCGAGCGCCAGCAGGGCCTCGTAGTCGAACAGGGGTTCGAAGTGCAGCGAGCGGTGGCGGCTGCGGTCCGAGGTGATGACCAGGTCCACCTCGCCCGCGAGCAGTGCGGGCAGGGCGTCGAAGGCGCTGGCGTGGATGTCGATGTCCACTTCCGGCCAGCGGTCGCGAAAGTCCTCCAGCAGCGGCAGCAACCAGTCGTAGCAGGCGTGGCACTCGATGGTGAGGTGCAGGCGGCCTGCGGCGGCAGCTTCATCGGACTTGAGAAACCGCTCCGTATCGGCCACGGCCGGCAGCACCTGGCGCGCCAGCGCCAGCAGGCGTTCGCCCGCGGCGGTGAGCCGCAATGGCCGGGTGCCGCGGCGCAGCAGCGGGGTGTCGAAATGGGTTTCCAGCGCGCGCAGCTGATGCGAAAGGGCCGACTGGGTGAGGTGCAGACGGCGGGCGGCGCCGGCCAGGCTGCCGGTCTCGGCCAGCGCCTGCAGCGTGCGCAGATGGCGGAGCTCCAGGAACATGAATGAAATTCAGTGACGCAGTGAAAAATTTGAGTTTGATTCAGTGTCCTCGGCTCACCATACTCGCCGCCGTCAGCCGATACAACAGGGAGCGGCAACATGCGTATACACAATCTGGGATTCCCGCGCATCGGCGCGCGCAGGGAGCTGAAGACGGCCCTGGAAGCCTACTGGCGCGGGGACATCGACCGCGCGCAACTGGAGGCCACGGGGCGTGAGCTGCGGACCCGCCACTGGGCGTTGCAGCGCGCGGCCGGTCTGGACCTGATTCCGGTCGGTGACTTCAGCTTCTACGACAGCATGCTCGATCATGCCGCCCTGCTGGGCGTGGTGCCGCCCCGCTTCGGCTGGCAGGGAGGCACAGTCGACCTGGACCTGCAGTTCGCCATGGCCCGCGGCACGACCATCGACGGTGCGCCGCTGGCTGCCTGCGAAATGACCAAGTGGTTCGATACCAACTACCATTATCTGGTGCCGGAGCTGGCGCCGGGGCAGCGGTTCCGGATTTCGAGCGAACGCCTGTTCGAGGAAGTGCGCGAGGCGCGCGCCCAGGGGTTGCCCTTCAAGCCGGTGCTCATAGGTCCGGTCACCTGGTTGTGGCTGGCCAAGTCGCGGGTCGCCGGATTCGACCGCCTGGACCTGTTCGAACCGCTGGTCGAGGCCTATGGCGAGGTGCTGGAGCGGCTGGCCGACGAGGGGGCCGACTGGGTGCAGGTGGACGAGCCGGCGCTGGTGCTGGATCTGCCGCCAGCCTGGCAGCAGGGCTGTGAGCGGGCCTACCATGCGTTGCAGTCCTGCCGCGCGCGGTTGCTGTTGACCACCTACTTCGGGGCGCTGGGCGACAATCTCGGACTCGCCGCGCGACTGCCGGTGGCCGGGCTGCATGTCGACCTGGTGCGCGGTGCCGACCAGCTCGATGCCGTGCTCGACCGGCTGCCGCCCTACAAGGTGCTGTCGCTGGGCGTGATCGACGGCCGCAACGTGTGGCGGACCGACCCGGATGCCGCATTGCAACCCTTGACGCAGGCGCGCGAGCGCATCGGCGACGAACGGCTCTGGGTTGCGCCTTCCTGCTCCCTGCTGCACGTGCCAGTGGATCTGGAACTGGAGGACAGTCTGGATCCGGGCCTGCGCGGCTGGCTCGCCTTCGCCGTGCAGAAGCTCGACGAGTTGTCCCTGTTGCGGCGGGTGCTGGCTGGCGATGTCGACGCCTTGCCGGCGCTGGAAGCTGCCCGTGCGGCGATCGCGGCACGCCGGGCCGATCCGCGTCTGCACAGCGAGGCCGTGGCCAGGCGGCTGGCGGGCATTGGCGCGGAGGACCTGTCTCGCCACGCGCCATTCCACGTGCGGCGTCCCCTGCAACAGGCCCGGCTGCGGCTGCCGCCGTTTCCGACCACGACCATCGGTTCCTTTCCGCAGACGGCCGAGATCCGCCAGTGGCGGCGCGACCATCGCCAGGGGCGGCTGGACACGGCGGCCTACGAGGGCCTGCTGCGGGATGAGATCGCCGAGATCATTCGTCGCCAGGAGGCGCTGGGTCTGGACGTGCTGGTCCACGGCGAGCCCGAACGCACCGACATGGTCGAGTACTTCGGCGAGCGCCTGGCCGGCTTCGCCATCACCCGCTTCGGCTGGGTACAGTCCTACGGGTCGCGCTGCGTGAAGCCGCCGATCCTCTATGGCGACGTCCGGCGCCCGGGGCCGATCACGGTCGAGTGGGCGCGCTTCGCCCAGTCGCTGACCGAGCGGCCGGTGAAGGGCATGCTCACCGGCCCGGTGACCCTTCTCAACTGGTCCTTCGTCCGCGACGACCGGCCGCGTGCCGACACCTGCCGACAGATCGCGCTGGCCCTGCGCGACGAGGTCTGCGATCTGGAGGCGGCCGGCATCCGCATCATCCAGATCGACGAAGCGGCCTTGCGCGAGGGTCTGCCGCTGCGTCGCGCGGAACAGGCCGCCTATCTGGACTGGGCGGTGGCCGCCTTCCGTCTGACCGCCTCGGGGGTCCGCGACGAGACCCAGATCCATACCCACATGTGCTACTCGGAGTTCAACGACATCCTTGCGGCCATCGCCGGCATGGATGCCGATGTCATCACTATCGAAACCTCGCGTTCGCAGATGGAGCTGCTGGATGCCTTCGTCGACTTCGAGTACCCGAACGACATCGGCCCCGGCGTCTACGACATCCACTCGCCGAATGTGCCGACCGTGGAATCGATGGTGGCGCTGCTGCAGCGGGCGGCGGAGCGTATTCCGGCGGAGCAGCTGTGGGTGAATCCCGACTGCGGCCTCAAGACCCGCGGCTGGGCCGAGGTCGAGCCGGCACTGCGCAACATGGTGGCGGCGGCCCGGCGCATGCGGACAGCCATCGCGGCCCGGAACAGGGCCTGAGTCGCACCCTCGCGGGAATTCGGTTAGGCTTCCCGCCTGCCTGATTTCGACTGCGGGAACTGCCACCGATGACGACACGCATAGCCATTGCCGGCGCCGCCGGGCGCATGGGCCGGGCCCTGATCGAGGCCGTGGGCCAGAGCGGGGACGCCGAGGTGACGGCGGCCTTCGAGGCCCCGGGTCACGAGCTGCTGGGCACCGATGCCGGGGTGCTCGCCGGTCAGCCCGCGCTGGGCGTGCCGCTGTCCGCCGATGTCGCGGCGGCGGCGGATGCCTTCGACGTGCTCATCGACTTCACCCGCCCCGGGCCGACGCTGCACCACGTTGCCGTGTGCGCCGAGCGAGGCAAGGCGCTGGTCATCGGCACCACCGGTCTCGACGAGGCCGGCAAGACGGCCATTGCCGAGGCAGCGCAGCGGGTGCCGATCGTGTTCGCGCCCAACATGAGCGTCGGCGTCAACCTGTGCCTGAAGCTGCTGGACATGGCCGCCCGGGTACTGGGCGACGAGGTGGACATCGAGATCATCGAGGCCCACCACCGGCACAAGGTCGATGCGCCCTCCGGCACCGCCCTGCGCATGGGCGAGGTGGTGGCCGAGGCCCTGGGCCGGGACCTCGAAAGCTGCGCCGTCTATGGCCGCCAGGGCCACACCGGCGAACGCGACCGCAGGACCATCGGCTTCGAGACCATCCGAGCCGGCGACATCGTCGGCGAGCACACGGTCATGTTCGCCGGCATCGGCGAGCGGGTGGAGATCACCCACAGGGCCTCCAGCCGCATGACCTTCGCCACCGGCGCGGTGCGCGCGGCGCTGTGGCTGGCCGGTCGCCCGGCAGGCTTGTACGACATGCAGGACGTGCTGGGCCTGAAGGAACTCCCGGCGCCGTAGACACCCGCGGCGGGCTTGGCGTACAATACCGCCTCAGCGCGTGGTCGTCCGTTCTGGGCGACACCCTCGGAAAATGGCTTTTGGAAACAGCGGGATGGCCTGAAGCGGGGTCCTCCCGCTTTCTGTATGCGAGCTGGAGGTCCCGTTGAGGAAACCTGCCCTGCTGGTCCTTGCCGATGGCAGCGTCTTTCGTGGCGAGTCGATCGGCATGGAGGGAGAGACGGTCGGCGAGGTGGTGTTCAACACCGCCATGACCGGCTATCAGGAAATCCTCACCGATCCCTCCTATGCGCGCCAGATCGTCACCCTGACCTGTCCCCATATCGGCAACGTTGGCTGCAACGAGATCGACGAGGAGTCCTCGCACGTCCATGCCGCCGGGCTGGTGATCCGCGACCTGCCGTTGATCCACAGCAACTGGCGCGCAGAGTGTTCGCTGGAGGACTATCTGGTCCGCAACCGGGTGGTGGCCATTGCCGGCATCGACACCCGACGCCTGACCCGCATCCTGCGCGAGAAGGGCGCCCAGAACGGCTGCATCGTTGCCGGCGAGGGCGTGGACGAGCCGGCGGCACTGGCAGCCGCCCGGGCCTTCCCCGGCCTCAAGGGCATGGACCTGGCGAAGGAAGTCACCACCCATCAGCCCTATGAGTGGGCCCAGGGCACCTGGACGCTGGAGGGCGGTCTGCCCGAGGCGCCGCATCCCATCGACGAGAAGTTGCCGCTGCATGTGGTGGCCTATGACTTCGGGGTCAAGCGCAACATCCTGCGCATGCTGGTCGACCGGGGCTGCCATGTCACCGTGGTCCCGGCGCAGACGCCGGCCAGCGTGGCCATGGAGCTGAAGCCGGATGGGGTGTTCCTGTCCAACGGCCCCGGCGATCCCGAGCCCTGCGACTATGCCATTGCCGCCATCCGCGAGCTGGCCGACCGGCGCGTGCCCCTGTTCGGCATCTGTCTCGGTCACCAGCTGCTGTCGCTGGCCAGCGGCGCGCGCACCCTGAAGATGAAATTCGGTCACCATGGCGCCAACCATCCGGTACAGGATCTCGACAGCGGCGCGGTGATGATCACCAGCCAGAACCACGGTTTCGCGGTGGACGAGGGCAGCCTGCCCGACAAGCTGCGCGCCACCCATCGTTCCCTGTTCGACGGCTCGCTGCAGGGCGTGGAACGCACCGACATCCCGGCCTTCGGTTTCCAGGGGCACCCGGAAGCCAGCCCCGGCCCGCACGACGTGGCACCGCTGTTCGATCGCTTCATCGACCTCATGCGAGTGAGGCGCGAGGCGTGAGGCGCAGGATGGGCAAGGGAGCGCAGCGACGTGCCCATCACGATTCAGCGGCGCTGTTCGACCGGTTCATCGAATTGATGGAAAAAGACTAACGCAAAGACGCAAAGTCATCATGAAACCGGTTTACAGAATTTTCCTCTGCGTTCTTTGCGCCTTTGCGTTGGATTTTCTAAGACAAACCCATGCCCAAACGGACTGACATAGAGAGCATCCTCATCCTCGGCGCGGGGCCGATCATCATCGGCCAGGCCTGCGAGTTCGACTATTCCGGTGCCCAGGCCTGCAAGGCGCTGCGCGAGGAGGGTTACCGCGTCATCCTGGTGAATTCCAACCCGGCCACCATCATGACCGACCCGGACATGGCGGATGCGACCTATATCGAGCCGGTGGACTGGCAGACGGTGGCGCGCATCATCGAGCGCGAGCGGCCGGACGCCCTGCTGCCGACCATGGGTGGCCAGACGGCGCTCAACTGCGCGCTGGATCTGGCCCGCGAGGGCGTGCTGGAGCGATTCGGCGTGGAGATGATCGGCGCCAGCCGCGACGCCATCGACAAGGCCGAGGATCGCGACCGCTTCCGTCAGGCCATGCAGAAGATCGGCCTCGACATGCCGCGCTCGGCGGTGGCCCACAGCATGGAAGAGGCGTTACAGGTACAGGCCTCGATCGGCTTCCCGACCATCATCCGTCCTTCCTTCACTCTCGGCGGTTCCGGCGGCGGCATTGCCTACAACAAGGAAGAATTCGTCGAAATCTGCGAGCGCGGCCTCGACCTTTCGCCCACCAACGAGCTGCTGATCGAGGAATCGGCGCTGGGCTGGAAGGAATACGAGATGGAGGTGGTGCGCGACCGCAAGGACAACTGCATCATCATCTGCTCCATCGAGAACTTCGATCCCATGGGCGTGCACACCGGGGATTCCATCACCGTCGCGCCGGCGCAGACGCTGACCGACAAGGAATACCAGATCATGCGCGATGCCTCGCTGGCGGTGCTGCGCGAGATCGGCGTGGATACCGGCGGCTCCAACGTGCAGTTCGCGATCAATCCCGAGAACGGGCGCATGATCATCATCGAGATGAATCCGCGCGTGTCCCGCTCCTCGGCGCTGGCCTCCAAGGCCACCGGCTTCCCGATTGCCAAGGTCGCGGCCAAGCTGGCCGTCGGCTACACCCTGGACGAGCTGCAGAACGAGATCACCGGCGGGGCCACGCCGGCCTCCTTCGAGCCGGCCATCGACTACGTGGTCACCAAGATCCCGCGCTTCACCTTCGAGAAGTTTCCGCAGGCCGAGCCGGTGCTGACCACCCAGATGAAGTCGGTGGGCGAGGTGATGGCCATCGGCCGCACCTTCCAGGAGTCCATGCAGAAGGCCCTGCGCGGCCTGGAGACGGGCGTCGACGGCTTCGACGAGCGCCTGGACATGAGCGCCGAGGACACCAAGGAGCGTCTGCGTCGCGAGCTGCGCACGCCGGGTCCGGAGCGGGCACTGTACGTCGCCGATGCCTTCCGCTATGGCATGAGTCTGGAGGAAGTGCAGGAGTTCACGCGCATCGATCCCTGGTTCCTGGTGCAGATCGAGGAGATCGTGCGTCTCGAGGCGACGGTGCGCGAGCAGGGGATCGACGCCCTGGACGAGGATTTCATGCGCCTGCTCAAGCGCAAGGGCTTCTCCGACCGGCGGCTGGCGAAGCTGGTCGGCAGCAGCGAGGGCGCCCTGCGCAAGCTGCGGCATGTGCTGGGTGTGCGGCCTGTGTTCAAGCGCGTGGACACCTGTGCCGCCGAGTTCGCGACCTCCACGGCCTACATGTATTCCACCTACGAGGAGGCATGCGAGGCCGAGCCGAGCGATGCCCAGAAGATCATGGTGCTGGGCGGCGGGCCGAACCGCATCGGCCAGGGCATCGAGTTCGACTACTGCTGCGTGCATGCGGCGCTGGCCATGCGCGAGGATGGTTACGAGACCATCATGGTCAACTGCAATCCGGAGACCGTCTCCACCGACTATGACACCTCGGACCGGCTGTATTTCGAGCCGCTGACGCTCGAGGATGTGCTCGAGATCATCGACCGCGAGAAACCGCGGGGCGTGATCGTGCAGTACGGCGGCCAGACGCCGCTGAAACTGGCGCGTGACCTGGAGGCAGCCGGCGCGCCCATCATCGGCACCAGCCCGGATTCCATCGACCTGGCCGAGGATCGCGAGCGTTTCCAGAAGCTCATCGATGACCTGGAGTTGCGCCAGCCGCCCAACCGTACCGCGCGCACGCCGGCCGAGGCACTGGCGCTGGCAGCCGAGATCGGTTATCCGCTGGTGGTCAGGCCCTCCTACGTGCTGGGCGGCCGTGCCATGGAAATCGTGTACAACGAGGACGATCTGGAACGCTACATGCGCGAGGCGGTGCAGGTGTCGAACGATTCGCCCGTGCTGCTGGATCGTTTCCTCGACGATGCGGTGGAAGTGGACGTGGATGCGGTCTGCGACGGCCGTGATGTGCTCATCGGCGGCATCATGGAGCACATCGAGGAAGCCGGCGTGCATTCGGGCGACTCGGCCTGTTCGCTGCCGCCCTACACCCTGAGCGCAGGGGTACAGGACCGCATGCGCGAGCAGGTGGCGGCCATGGCGCGCGCGCTCAATGTGGTCGGGCTGATGAACACCCAGTTCGCCATCAAGGGCGACGACATCTACGTACTGGAGGTGAACCCGCGTGCCTCGCGCACGGTGCCCTTCGTCTCCAAGGCGACCGGCCGGCCGCTGGCCAAGATCGCGGCGCGCTGCATGGTGGGCCGCAGCCTGGCCGAGCAGGGCGCGACGGAGGAACGGGTGCCGGGCTATTTCTCGGTCAAGGAGGCGGTGTTCCCCTTCATCAAGTTTCCGGGTGTCGATCCCATTCTAGGACCCGAGATGAAGTCCACGGGCGAGGTGATGGGCGTGGGCCGCACCTTCGGCGCGGCCTTTGCCCGGGCCCAGCAGGCGGCAGGCGTCGAATTGCCGCGCAACGGCAAGATCTTCATCAGCGTGCGCGATGCCGACAAGGCCAAGGCGGTGGCGCTGGCGCGGCGCTTCGCCGAGCGCGGCTTCGAGATCGTTGCCACCCGCGGTACGGCGCGCGCCATCCAGGCGGCCGGCATCGCCTGCGAGGTGGTGAACAAGGTCATCGAGGGCCGGCCGCACATCGTGGACATGATCAAGAACGACCAGATCCGCTATATTGTGAATACGACCGAGGGCAAGCAGGCGATCGCCGACTCCTACACCATCCGGCGCACGGCCCTGCAGCACAAGGTGCATGTGAGCACCACCGTTTCCCATGGCGAGGCCGTGTGCCGGGCGCTGGACAGCCTGGACGTGGACGAGGTGTTTCGCCTGCAGGATCTGCACAAGGAGCTGACAGCATGAGCAAGGTTCCTCTTACCAAGCAGGGTGCCGAGAAGCTGCGCGAGGAATTGCAGCGGCTCAAGAGCGTGGAACGTCCGCGCGTGATCCAGGCCATCGCCGAGGCGCGCGAGCACGGCGATCTCAAGGAGAACGCCGAGTACCACGCCGCCCGGGAGCAGCAGAGTTTCATCGAGGGGCGCATCAAGGAAATCGAGGGTAAGCTCAGCCATGCCCAGATCATCGACGTCACCCAGATGGAGAACACCGGCAAGGTCATTTTCGGCGCCACCGTCGATCTCGCCGACGAGGAGACCGGCAAGGAGATCACCTACCGGATCGTGGGTGAGGACGAGGCCGACATCAAGCAGGGCCTGATTTCCGTGAGCTCGCCCATCGCCCGAGCCCTGATCGGCAAGCAGGAAGGCGACATCGCCGTGGTGCAGGCGCCGGGCGGCGAGAAGCGCTACGAGATCGTCGAGGTCCGCTACGAGTAGCGCGGGCGGCATGCTGCACGCGCTGGAACGCATCCTGCTCGCGCTCTGGGTCGGCGGTCTCTGGGCGGTCGGCTACCTGGTCGCTCCCGTCCTGTTCGCCAGCCTCGGCGATCGCGCGCTGGCGGGTACCCTGGCCGGCATCCTGTTCACCTGGATGAACCACATCGGCCTGGCTATCGGCATCGTTCTGCTGCTGCTCAACCGGTTGCGCGCACGCCCCGGTATCGACTGGCGCGCATTCGGCCTGGTGCTGATGCTGGTGCTGATCCTTGCCAACCAGTACTGGCTGTCGCCGATGATGGCTGATCTCCGCGCCCAGGGGCTGGCGGAGGGCAGCGCGGCCGCGGCCCGCTTCGCCCGCCTGCATGGCGTTTCCGCCTTCCTCTATCTGGTCAACAGCCTGGTCGGCCTGGCGCTGGTGGCGGTGGATGTGCGGCGTCCGCCGGCCTGAGTTCCTATTTCAGTTTGAGCGGTATGCGCGGCTTGCGGGGGTTGCGGCGGAACACCAGCGCCATGTTGCCGATGCGCTGGATGAGGGTGGCGCGGGTATCGCTGCAGATCTGTTCGACCAGCCGATCGCGAAGCGCGCGGTCGCCCACGCTGACGCTGATCTTGATCAGCTCGTGATGGTCGAGCTGGACGGCGATTTCCTCCAGCACGTTTTCGCTCAGTCCCTTGCCGCCGATGCGGACCACGGGCCGGAGCCGGTGGCCCAGCGTGCGCAGGTGGCGTTTCTGCTTCTCGGTCAGTTGCATGGCCGTGGTGTCCGTGGGCGAGGGCGGGGAGTATACCATCACATCATCCTACAGGTTCCTGGTCTTGCCGCCTCTTGCCTCCGGTCGGGTCCAGGGGGCTACGAGACCGCTTTCAGCTCTTTGTCCGGGCCGTTTCCCGACACAGCAGGCCCGGATTTATGCGGCTGTCGGGTATACTTGAAGTCCCGCGATTCCGCCCCTATTTGAATCATTCGACCTTCCACCCAGCCCTTCCCATGAAACGCAGCAAGAGCAGCCGACGCTGGCTGAAGGAGCACTTCGACGATCCCCATGTGCAGCGGGCCCGGCGCGAGGGCTGGCGCTCGCGGGCGGTGTTCAAGCTGGAGGAGCTGGACCGCAAGTACCGGCTGTTCCGTCCGGGCATGACGGTCGTGGACCTGGGCGCGGCGCCGGGCGGCTGGTCGCAGTACGCGGCGCGAGCCCTGCGTGGCCGGGGCCGGGTCATCGCCCTGGATATCCTGCCCATGGATCCCCTCGAAGGGGTGGATTTCCTCCAGGGCGACTTCCGCGAGGACGAGGTGCTGGAGGCCTTCCGGGTGCGGGTCGGGGATCGGCCGGTGGATCTGGTGATGTCCGACATGGCGCCCAATCTCTCGGGCATGGAAGCGGTCGATCAGCCCCGTGCCATGTATCTTGTGGAGCTGGCGGCGGATTTCGCGAACGAGACGCTGAGGGAGGGCGGGACCTTCCTCGCCAAGGTCTTCCAGGGCGCGGGTTTCGATGAACTGATGCGGGCGTTGCGTGGTCAGTATGAGAGGGTGGTGGCGCGCAAGCCGGGCGCGTCGCGGTCCCGTTCGCGTGAGGTCTATGTGCTGGCGACCGGTCGGAAACTATAGTAAGGTCAAAATCATCCCGTTTTTCCCATGACCTGCCTTCGGGGCAGGGATTTGACAGGCGCCGGGAACAACCGCAGTCGACGAGAGGTATCGGTTTTGAACGACATGGCCAAGAATCTGATCCTGTGGGTCGTGATCGCCATCGTGTTGATGTCGGTCTTCAACAACTTCGGCCCGCCGGCCCCGCGCGCCAATACCATCGGGTACTCCGATTTCATCGCCCAGGTGAAGTCCGGCCAGGTGTCCCAGGTGGTGATCCAGGAGCGGCACATCAGCGGTCAGCTCACCAGTGGCGAGCGTTTCCAGACCTATGCCCCGGACGATCCGCGCCTGATCGACGACCTGCTGGCCAATAACGTCAAGGTCATCGCCAAGCCGCGTGACGAGCAGAGTCTGCTCACCCAGATCTTCATCTCCTGGTTCCCGATGCTGTTGCTGATCGGCGTGTGGATATTCTTCATGCGCCAGATGCAGGGCGGGGCGGGGGGTCGCGGGGCCATGTCCTTCGGCAAGAGCCGCGCCCGCATGCTGGGCGAGGACCAGGTCAAGGTCACCTTTGCCGATGTTGCCGGCGTCGAGGAGGCCAAGGAGGAGGTCGCCGAGCTGGTCGAGTTTCTGCGCGACCCCGGCAAGTTCCAGAAGCTGGGCGGCAAGATACCCCGCGGCGTGCTGATGGTGGGCCCGCCCGGTACCGGCAAGACCCTGCTCGCCAAGGCCATTGCCGGCGAGGCCAAGGTGCCCTTCTTCACCATCTCCGGTTCCGACTTCGTCGAGATGTTCGTCGGCGTCGGCGCCTCGCGCGTGCGCGACATGTTCGAGCAGGCCAAGAAGCATGCGCCCTGCATCATCTTCATCGACGAGATCGACGCCGTCGGCCGCCATCGCGGTGCCGGTCTGGGTGGCGGTCACGACGAACGCGAGCAGACCCTGAACCAGCTGCTGGTGGAGATGGACGGCTTCGAGGGCAACGAGGGCGTGATCGTCATTGCCGCCACCAACCGGCCGGACGTGCTGGATCCGGCGCTGCTGCGGCCCGGGCGTTTCGACCGCCAGGTGGTGGTGCCGTTGCCGGACGTGCGCGGCCGCGAGCAGATCCTGCGTGTGCACATGCGCAAGGTGCCGCTGGGCAATGACGTCGATCCGTCCATCCTGGCCCGCGCCACGCCCGGATTTTCCGGTGCCGATCTTGCCAACCTGGTGAACGAGGCCGCCCTGTTCGCCGCCCGTGCCAACAAGCGCGTGGTGGACATGGAGGACTTCGAGAAGGCCAAGGACAAGATCATGATGGGCGCCGAGCGCAAGTCCATGGTGATGAGCGAGGACGAGAAGCGCCTGACCGCCTATCACGAGGCGGGTCATGCCATCGTCGGCCGCCTGGTGCCGGAGCACGATCCGGTGCACAAGGTGTCGATCATCCCGCGCGGTCGTGCGCTGGGTGTGACCCTGTTCCTGCCCGAGGAGGATCGTCACAGCTATTCCAAGCGACGGCTGGAAAGCCAGATCTCCAGCCTGTTTGGAGGACGTATTGCCGAGGAGCTGATCTTCGGCGCGGACCGCGTCACCACGGGTGCCTCCAACGACATCCAGCGCGCCACCGAGCTGGCCCGCAACATGGTCACGCGCTGGGGCCTGTCGGAACTCGGACCGCTGGCCTATGGCGAGGAGGAGGGCGAGGTGTTCCTGGGACACTCGGTGACGCAGCACAAGAACATCTCCGACGAGACGGCGCACGCCATCGACGAGGCGGTACGCGACATCATCGACCGCAACTATCGTCGCGCCGAGAAGCTGCTCAGGGAGAACATCGACATCCTGCACGCCATGGCCGATGCCCTGATGAAGTACGAAACCATCGATGCCGACCAGATCGACGATCTGATGGCCCGGCGCGAGGTGCGTCCGCCGCGCGACTGGAGCGACAATGCGCCGCCGTCCAGCGGGGCCGCGGCGACCGGTGACGCCGGTGGCGGCAAGGACAAGCCTGCCGAGGGTCCGATCGGCGGCCCGGCCGGCCAGCACTGACACCCTTTCCCGGCGGGCGGCCTGCATGCCGGCCGTTCCGGGCTGAGGTCGCGGATCCATGAGCAGCGCGCTCGACTGCGCCGGCAAGCCGGTCGATCTGTCCCGCCCCCGGGTCATGGGGATACTCAATGTCACCCCGGATTCCTTCTCCGACGGGGGGCGCTTCATTGGCGCCACGGCGGCGCTCGAGCATGCACTGGCCATGGTCGAGGCAGGTGCCGACTTCATCGACATCGGTGGCGAGTCCACCCGGCCCGGGGCCGAGCCGGTGTCGGCCGAGGTCGAAATCGGTCGCGTGGTGCCGGTGATCGAGGCCCTGGGCCCGCACTGCCCCGTGCCCATATCCATAGACACCAGCAAGCCGGCGGTGATGCGGGCCGCGGTGGCGGCCGGCGCGGGACTGATCAATGACGTGCGTGCCCTGCGCGAGCCGGGCGCGGTGGAGACTGCGGTCGAACTGGGGGTACCGGTCTGCCTCATGCACATGCAGGGCGAGCCGCGGACCATGCAGGCCGCGCCCGCCTATAAAGATGTCGTGGCCGAGGTGCGCGATTTCCTGCTCGGGCGGGCCGCGGCCTGCGAGGCCGCGGGCATGCCGCGGGAAGGGATCCTGCTCGATCCCGGTTTTGGCTTCGGCAAGGCGCTGGCGCATAATCTCTCCCTGCTCAGGCATCTGGATGTACTGATCGCGACCGGGTATCCGGTCCTGGTCGGGCTGTCCCGCAAGTCCATGCTCGGCCAGTTGACCGGGCTGCCGGTCGAGCAGCGGCTGGCGCCGAGTCTGGCGGCGGCGGTACTGGCGGCGCGTGCCGGGGCCCGGGTGATCCGGGTGCACGATGTCGGGGAGACGGTGGCGGCGCTGGCGCTGGTCGCGGCGATGATGGAAGCGGACTGAGCGCCGCACAGGGGGGATCATGGCAAGACGCTATTTCGGTACCGACGGCATCCGGGGGCGCGTGGGCGAGCCGCCCATCACCGCCGAATTCATGCTCAAGCTGGGCTGGGCGGTCGGCCGCGTGCTCGGCAACGACGGTTGCGACAGCGTGGTGATCGGCAAGGACACCCGCATCTCGGGCTACATGTTCGAGTCCGCGCTGGAGGCCGGCCTGTCCGCCGCCGGCATGGAGATCAGGCTGCTCGGGCCCATGCCCACGCCGGCCATCGCCTATCTCACCCGCACCCTGCACTGCTGCGCGGGCATCGTCATCAGCGCCTCGCATAACCCTTACTATGACAACGGCGTCAAGTTCTTCTCCGCCGAAGGCACCAAGCTGCCCGACGAGATCGAGCTGGCCATCGAGGCCGAGCTGGACCGGCCCATGGAAACGGTCGACTCGGCGCGGCTCGGCAAGGCCGAACGGGTGGTCGATGCCGGCGGCCGCTACATCGAGTTCTGCAAGTCCACCGTGCCCCTGCGCACCAGCCTGCGCGGCCTGAAGCTGGTGGTGGACTGTGCGAACGGCGCCACCTACCAGGTCGCCCCGGCGGTGTTCGACGAGCTTGGCGCGGAGGTGATCGCCCTGGGGGTGTCGCCGGACGGCCTCAACATCAACCGGGATTGCGGCTCCACCCGCCCGGCAGGGCTGGCCGAGGCCGTGGTCGCACAGGGTGCGGATGTCGGCATTGCCTTCGATGGCGACGGCGACCGGGTGATCATGGTCGATCACACCGGCGCGGTGGTGGACGGCGACGAGCTGCTCTACATCATCGCCCGCAGCCGGCTGGCGAGCGGCGACCTGCGCGGGGGCGTGGTCGGCACCCTGATGAGCAACCTGGGGCTGGAACACGCGCTGCGCGCGCTGGACGTGCCCCTGCACCGGGCCCGGGTGGGCGACCGCTACGTGATGGAAATGCTGCAGGCCGAGGGCTGTGTCATCGGCGGCGAATCCTCGGGGCACATCATCTGCCTGGACCGCACCACCACCGGCGACGGCATCGTCTCCGCCCTGCAGGTGCTGTGCGAGATGGTGCTGTCCGGGCGCAGCTTGGCCGAGCTGCGCTCGGGCATGCGCAAGTACCCGCAGCACATGATCAACGTTGCCGTCTCCGGCCGACCCAGCCTGGAGGGCTCCGAGCCGCTGGCCGAGGCGGTGGCCGCCAGCGAGGCGCGGCTGGCCGAGCGTGGCCGGGTGCTGCTGCGGCCCTCGGGCACCGAGCCCGTGATCCGGGTCATGGTCGAGGGCGAGGACGAGGCCGAGGTGCGGCGCGAGGCCGAGACACTGGCGGCCGTGGTCGCCGAGCTGTTCGGGGCGGACGGGGAGGCCCGCGCACAAGCCCGGTAGGGTCCGGGAGGAAGGCCTTCGCCGTTTGATTTTTCCACCCCGGGCCGCTAAGCTAGCGGCCCGTTTTCACTGAGATTTCCCGGGAGAAAGGCATGCGACAGCCGCTGGTGGCCGGCAACTGGAAGATGAACGGCACGCGCGAGACCATCCAGATGCTGGTGGACGGCATCAAGGCCGGCCTCGGCGAGGTGGCCAAGGCGGAGATTGCGGTCTGTCCGCCCTATGTGTACATCCCGATGGTGGTGGACATGCTGGCCGGCACCCACGTCGCGGTCGGTGGCCAGGACGTCAGTGACCAGGAGTCCGGCGCCTATACCGGCGAGGTCTCCGGGGCGATGCTGCGCGACGTCGGCGCCAGCTATGCCATCGTCGGCCACTCCGAGCGGCGCAGCATCTACGGCGAAAGCGACGCCTTCACCGCGCGCAAGTTTGCCGCCGCCCGCCGCTTCGGCCTGACGCCCATCCTGTGCGTCGGCGAGCTGCTGGAGGAGCGCGAGCAGGGCATCACCGAGGCCGTGGTCGGGCGTCAGCTCGACGCCGTCATCGATCTGGAAGGCGTCGCCGCCATCGGCGAGGCCGTGATCGCCTACGAGCCGGTCTGGGCCATCGGCACCGGCAAGACCGCCAGCCCCGAGCAGGCGCAGGAGGTACACGCCTTCATCCGCCAGAAGCTGGCGGCGCTGGACGCGGGCGTGGCCGAGAAGGTGCGCATCCTCTATGGCGGCAGCGTCAAGGCGGCCAACGCCGAGGAGCTGTTCCGCATGCCCGACATCGACGGTGGTCTGATTGGCGGCGCTTCGTTGCAGGCTGACGAGTTCCTGGCCATCTGCCGGGCGCCCGACGCCGTCTGAGTTTCGCTACAGGTTTCGTTGCATGTTTACTGCTCTGCTGGTGGTTCAGGTTCTGCTCTCGATCGCGCTGATCGTGCTGGTGCTGTTGCAGCACGGCAAGGGCGCGGACGCCGGTGCGGCCTTCGGTTCCGGGGCCTCGGCCACCGTGTTCGGCGCCCAGGGTTCGGCGAACTTTCTCAGTCGCAGCACGGCCGTGCTCGCGGCGCTGTTTTTCGTCAACAGCCTGTTGTTGTCCAGTAGCTGGGTGATGGGGGATCGCGAGGCGCCGGCCAGCATCGCCGAGCAGGTGGCGCCGGCGGCGCCGGCAGAGACGGCACCCGCCGACCTGCCCGATGTGCCGGCGCCCGACGTGCCTGCGGCCCCGGCGGATCTTCCGCAGTAAACCGGTCCCGAATCATTTGCCGAAGTGGTGGAATTGGTAGACACGCTATCTTGAGGGGGTAGTGGCGAAAGCCGTGCCGGTTCGAGTCCGGCCTTCGGCACCAACTGCAAGGGGCTGCATCAGCAGCCCCTTTTTTCGTGATTGGGTGCCCGATGCACGCCGCGCCAGGCTGGAAACGGGCCGTGTGCGGGCGTTTTCGCCGCGCTTCTCTCCCCCGGTTTTCCTTATGCCGCCACAAATGGAATCTTGCGTGATAAGCGCCTGTTTTGAAAATCAAATCAGGCGTTTTTCCGGCTTGACAGCTTTTCCGGAACTGGCCTAGACTGCGGCATCAACTGAGCGCGTTCGGCCAGCTTTATATTTAAGGTGTGAGTCGACGAAGCAACGCGCCGTCCTCGGTGTCGGAAGCGGGTTACATGCTCGAAAACTATCTGCCGATCCTCATCTTCATCGTCATCGGCGCTGCGATCGGCCTGGTGGCCATCGCCGCCGGTTTCCTGATCGGTCCCCACCGGCCCGACCCCGAAAAGCTCTCTCCCTATGAATGCGGTTTCGAGGCCTTCGAAGACTCCCGCATGAAGTTCGATGTCCGCTACTACCTGGTGGCCATCCTCTTCATCATCTTCGATCTCGAGATTGCCTTCCTGTTTCCATGGGCGGTGGTGCTAGAGGAAATCGGCATGTTCGGTTTTCTCGCCATGGTGGTGTTCCTCGGCATTCTGGTAATTGGCTTCATCTATGAATGGAAGAAGGGGGCGCTGGAGTGGGAGTGATCCCCGCATCGACCGTCGGAGGCGCGTGCTGACATGGGCATCGAAGGCATCCTCGAGGAAGGCTTCGTCACCACCACCGCCGACAAGCTGATCAACTGGGCGCGCACCGGTTCGCTGTGGCCCATGACCTTCGGTCTGGCCTGCTGCGCGGTGGAAATGATGCAGGCCGGTGCCTCGCGCTACGATCTCGACCGCTTCGGCGTGGTGTTCCGGCCCAGTCCGCGCCAGTCCGATGTGATGATCGTGGCCGGTACCCTGTGCAACAAGATGGCCCCGGCCCTGCGCAAGGTCTACGACCAGATGGCCGAGCCACGCTGGGTGATTTCCATGGGCTCCTGTGCCAACGGGGGTGGTTACTACCATTACTCCTATTCGGTGGTGCGCGGCTGCGACCGCATCGTGCCCGTGGACATCTACGTGCCCGGCTGTCCGCCGACGGCGGAGGCCCTGCTGTACGGAATTATCCAGCTCCAGAACAAGATCCGCCGCACCAATACCATCGCGCGGTGAACGGATGCAGGTGCAGGCCTGTGTGAAACAGCGATCATGAGGGGATCGGTTTCTCATGCCGACGAGCGTTGAACAGCTGAAGTCCGCGATCGAGGAACGCTTCGCCGACCAACTGGTGTCGACCAAGCTGGATCTCGGCGAGCTGACCCTGATCCTGGACCCCGAGCATCTGCTCGAGGTCTGCACCGCGCTGCGCGACGAGCGGCCGTTCCGTTTCGATACCCTGATCGACCTCTGCGGCATGGACTACTGGGGCTATGGCGATGCCGAGTGGGATACCGGCGCCTCGCAGCACGGTTTCAGTCGTGGTGTCGATCCGAAGACCGCCGGACGCATGCGTGCCCGGCGCGACGACCTGTCGGTGGAAACCGGCGTCGAGGCGCGCCGCTTTGCGGCCATCTACCATCTGTTATCCGTGCAGCTCAACCAGCGGCTGCGTATCCGCTGCCATGCCATGGACGACGAACTGCCGGTGATTCCCTCCGTGGTCGGTATCTGGAACAGTGCCAACTGGTACGAGCGCGAGGCCTTCGACCTGTACGGAATCGTGTTCGAGGGGCACCCGGACCTGCGGCGCATTCTCACCGACTATGGCTTCATCGGTCATCCCTTCCGCAAGGACTTCCCGCTGTCCGGCAATGTCGAAGTGCGCTACGACCCCGAGCGCCAGCGCGTGGTCTACGAACCGGTGAGCATCGAGCCGAGGGTGCTGGTGCCCAAGGTGATTCGCAGGGAGGCGCGGCGGCGGAAGGAAGCGGCGGATCCGGGTGATGTCGAGGAGGCCGGATGAGATTGCAGAGATACAAGAGACAAGGGACAAGAGGCAGGTTGCGAATTGCATCACCTGTGACTGCGCATTCGCATCCTGCATCTTGCGGCTTGCCTCTGGCCTGGGCCGGGTAACCATGTCCGAGATCAGAAACTTCACCCTCAACTTCGGTCCGCAGCATCCGGCGGCGCATGGCGTGTTGCGCCTGGTGCTGGAGATGGATGGCGAGGTGATCCAGCGCGCCGACCCGCACATCGGCCTGTTACACCGCGCCACCGAGAAGCTGGCCGAGAGCAAGCCCTACAACCAGTCCATCGGCTACATGGACCGGCTGGACTACGTCTCGATGATGTGCAACGAGCACGGCTACGTGCTGGCCATCGAGAAGCTGCTGGGCATCGAGCCGCCCCTGCGTGCACAGTACATCCGGGTGATGTTCGACGAGATCACCCGCATCCTCAATCATCTGCTGTGGATCGGGGCCCATGCGCTCGACGTCGGCGCCATGACCATGTTCCTCTATGCCTTCCGCGAGCGCGAGGACCTGATGGACTGCTACGAGGCGGTGTCGGGCGCCCGCCTGCATGCGACCTATTACCGCCCGGGTGGGGTCTATCGCGACCTTCCCGATGCCATGCCGCGCTATCAGCCGTCCAAGTGGCATGACGAGGCCGACGTGCGTCGCCTGAACGAGACGCGCGAGGGCAGCATGCTCGATTTCATCGAGGCCTTCACCGAGCGCTTCCCCGGCCGTGTCGACGAGTACGAAACCCTGCTCACCGACAACCGCATCTGGAAGCAGCGTACGGTCGGCATCGGCGTGGTGTCGCCCGAGCGCGCAAAACAGATGGGTTTCACCGGTCCCATGCTGCGCGGATCCGGCGTGGCCTGGGACCTGCGCAAGATGCAGCCCTACGAGGTCTACGACCAGATGGATTTCGACATTCCGGTCGGCACCAATGGCGACTGCTACGATCGCTATCTGGTGCGCATGGAGGAGATGCGCCAGTCCAACCGCATCATCCGCCAGTGCATCCAGTGGCTGCGCCACAATCCCGGCCCGGTGATGATCGACGATCACAAGATCGCGCCACCGCCGCGCGAGGAAATGAAGGCGGAAATGGAGGCGCTGATTCACCACTTCAAGCTGTTCACCGAGGGTTTCTGCGTGCCCGAGGGCGAGGCCTATGCCGCGGTGGAGCATCCCAAGGGCGAATTTGGCGTCTATCTGGTGTCGGACGGTGCCAACAAGCCCTTCCGCGTCAAGGTGCGCGCGCCGGGCTTTGCCCACCTGCAGGGGCTCGACGAGATGGTGCGCGGGCACATGCTGGCGGACGTGGTGGCCGTGATCGGCACCCAGGACATCGTGTTTGGCGAGATTGACAGATGACGGCAGAGGCCAGAAAGACCGTGGAACTGAGCGAGGCGGTGCGCCGGGAGATCGACCGCTGGCTGAGCAAGTATCCGCCCGACCAGAAGCAGTCGGCCGTGTTGCCGGCGTTGCATGCGGTTCAGCACGAGCAGGGCTATGTCTCCACCGAGTACATGGACGCGGTGGCCGAATACCTGGACATGCCGCCGGTGTCCGTCTACGAGGTGGCGACCTTCTACTCGATGATCGAGACCCGGCCGGTGGGCCGCAACACGGTCGCCATCTGCACCAACATTTCCTGCATGTTGTGCGGTGCCGATCGCATCGTCGAACATGTGGAGAAGAAACTGGGCATTCGCCTGGGCGAGAGCACGCCGGACGGTCGCATCTATCTCAAGCTGGAAGAGGAGTGCCTTGCGGCCTGCGCCGGTGGCCCCATGATGGCCGTGAACGGTCACTATCACGAGAATCTGACCATCGAGAAGGTGGACCGGATTCTGGATGAACTGGTTTGAATCATGGTCAATCAGGTCTGCTTCACGACACTGGAATACGACGAACCCTGGTCGCTCGAGACCTACCTCAAGGTGGGGGGCTACCAGGCCTGGCGGCGCATTCTGGAAGAGAAAATCTCTCCCGATGACGTCATCGAGGAGGTGAAGAAGTCGGGGCTGCGCGGCCGGGGGGGCGCGGGCTTTCCGACCGGCGTCAAGTGGAGCTTCATGCCACGCTCGGCGCCGGTGCAAAAGTACATTGTCTGCAACTCCGACGAGTCGGAGCCGGGCACCTGCAAGGACCGCGACATTCTGCGCTTCAACCCGCATGCGCTCATCGAGGGCATGGCGATTGCCGGATACGCCATCGGTGCCACCGTCGGCTACAATTATCTGCGGGGCGAGTTCCACCACGAGCCCTTCGAGCGCTTCGAACATGCCCTGAAGGAGGCCTACGAGGCCGGTTATCTGGGCAGGGATATCCTGGGGTCCGGGGTCGACTTCGATCTGTATGCGCATCTCGGTGCCGGCGCCTACATCTGTGGCGAGGAAACCGCGCTGCTGAATTCGCTGGAAGGCAAGAAGGGTCAGCCACGCTTCAAGCCACCGTTCCCGGCCAATTTCGGCCTGTACGGCAAGCCCACCACCATCAACAACACCGAAAGCCTGGCCTCGGTGCCCGCCATCATGCGTAACGGCGGCGAATGGTTCCTGAACCTGGGCAAGCCCAACAACGGCGGCGAAAAGATCTTCTCGGTTTCCGGTCACGTCAACCGCCCCGGAAACTATGAGATTCCCCTGGGTACGCCCTTCCCGGAGCTGCTGGAGATGGCCGGTGGCGTGCGCGAGGGGCGCAAGCTCAAGGCCGTCATTCCCGGTGGTTCGTCGATGCCGGTGATGCCGGCCGATGTGATCATGGAATGCACCATGGACTACGACTCGCTGTCGCAGGCCGGCTCGGCGCTGGGCTCCGGCGGCATGATCGTCATGGATGATTCCACCTGCATGGTGCGTGCGCTGATGCGCATCTCCCGTTTCTATTACGCCGAATCCTGCGGCCAGTGCACTCCCTGCCGCGAAGGCACCGGCTGGATGTACCGGGTCATCAAGCGCATCGCCGAAGGCAAGGGACGTCCGGAAGACCTGGAGCTGCTGGAGAGCGCGGCCGGCAACATCGAAGGTCGCACCATCTGTGCCTTCGGTGACGCCGCCGCCTGGCCGGTACAGAGTTTCCTCAAGCACTTCCGCCACGAGTTCGAATATCTCATCGAGCACAAGCGTTCCATGGTCGATGACCGGACCGGATCGGGAGAAGCCGCATGAGTGCCAAGCCCGAGATTCCGGCCGAGGATCTGGTCACCATCGAGATCAACGGCAGGCCCTATCAGGCGCGCAAGGGCCAGATGGTCATCGAGATCACCGATGCCAACGGCATCACCGTGCCGCGTTTCTGCTACCACCCCAAGCTGCCCGTTGCCGCCAACTGCCGCATGTGCCTGGTGGAGGTCGAGAAGGCGCCCAAGCCGCTGCCGGCCTGCGCGACGCCGGTGGCCGACGGCATGAAGGTGTGGACCGACTCCGACTATGCGCGGGATGCCCAGAAGTCGGTGATGGAATTCCTGCTCATCAATCACCCGCTGGACTGTCCCATCTGCGACCAGGGCGGAGAGTGCGAGCTGCAGGACGTGGCCCTGTGCTACGGCCGCGATGTCTCCCGCTTCAGCGAGGACAAGCGGGTGGTGGCCGACAAGAACATCGGTCCGCTGATCGCCACCGACATGACGCGCTGCATTCATTGCACGCGCTGCATTCGCTTCCTGGAGAACATTGCCGGCTACAAGGAGCTGGGCGGCCTTGGCCGCGGCGAGCACACCGAGATCGGCACCTATGTCGAGCATGCCATCGGTTCGGAGCTCTCGGGCAACGTGATCGACGTCTGCCCGGTCGGCGCCCTGACCTCCAAGCCCTTCCGCTTCCGCGCCCGCGCCTGGGAGCTGGTGCAGAATGCCGTGGTCTCGCCGCACGACTGCGTCGGTTCCAACCTCTATCTGCATTCCCGTCGGGGCGAGGTGATGCGCGCCGTGCCGCAGGAGAACGAGGCCATCAACGAGGTCTGGCTGTCCGATCGCGACCGCTACAGTTACGAGGGCATCAATTCCGGCGACCGGCTCGAAAGGCCCATGCTGCGCGACGACTCGGGCTGGCGGGAAGTCGAGTGGGAGGATGCGCTGGCGGCGGCTGCAGAGCGTCTGCGCAAGCTCGTCGATGTGTCCGCGGACGAACTCGGCATCCTGGTGTCGCCCTCCGCGACCCTGGAAGAGATGAGTCTGCTGGCGCGCATCGCCGAGGGACTCGGCTGCCCGAACATCGACCATCGGCTGCGCCAGTCCGACTTCCGGGACGACGACCGCGCGCCCCTGTTCCCGTCCCTGGGCGGGACCGCCATCGCCGATCTGGAGACCCGGGATGCGGTGCTGCTGGTGGGCAGCAACGTGCGCAAGGACCAGCCCATCATCGGCCATCGCCTGCGCAAGGCGGCGCTGGAGGGCGCGGCCATCATGGCCATCAACCCGGTCGACTATGGCTTCACCTTCGATCTGGCGGCGGCGATCCATGTGCCGCCCTCGCGCATGGTACCGGCGCTGGCCGCCGTGGCGCGTGCCGTCGCGGAACTCAAGGGCGTCGAACTGCCGCAAGGGCTGGCCACGCTCGCGGGTCCGGATGCCGTGGGCGCGGAGGCCCGCGCCATTGCCGAGCGGCTGACCGGTGCCGAACGGCCCCAGCTGCTGTTCGGCATTGGTGCGCAGATGCATCCGCGGGCCGCGGACCTGCACGCGCTGGGTGCCTTCATCGCCCGCACTACGTGCGCCGCGCTGGGCCAGCTCACGGATGGCGCCAATGCCGCCGGTGCCTGGATTGCGGGCGCGGTGCCGCACCGCGCCGCAGGTGGTGCGCCGGCCGGCCGCAAGGGGCTCAATGCGGCGGCCATGCTCGATTCGCCACGACGTGCCTACCTGTTGTTCGGCTGCGAGCCCGACGGCGACTTCGCCGATGCCCGTGCGGTGCGCAAGGCGCTGGATACCGCCGAACTGGTGGTGGCCTGCACCGCCTGGGATTCCGAGGTACTGCGGGAGACCGCAGACATCCTGTTGCCGATCACGCCGCTGGCCGAGACGTCGGGCACCCTGGTCAATGTCGAGGGCCGCTGGCAGAGCTTTGCCGGCAGCGTGCCGCCGTGTGGCGACGCGCGCCCCGGCTGGCGGATGCTGCGGGTGCTGGGCAACCTGCTCGGGCTGCAGGGTTTCGATTATGTGTCTTCCGAGGACGTGCGCGACGAGCTGCGCGGCGAGGTGGCCGATCTCTCGCTGCAGCCGGGCGGCTTCGTCGCCGATTCGGTGCCGGCATCTGCAACAGAAGCCGATGGGGAAGGGCTGGAGCGCATCGGCGATCCCGCACCCTACGCGATCGATGCCCAGGTGCGGCGCGCAACGGCGCTGCAACAGCATGTCGACGGTGGACCCGCGCGGGTGCGGATCAATACCGCGGAGGCGGCACGGCTCGGACTGGCCGAGGCCGGGCGCGTGCGGGTGCGCCAGGGCGAGGCCGAGGCCCTGCTGGAGCTGGTCATCGATGACCGCGTGCCCGACGGCTCGGCCTGGATTCCCTCGGGTGCCGCGGGGTCCGGCGATCTGGGCGCCGCCTACGGGAGGGTGGAACTGAAATGGGTGTGAGAACCGTTCGCGTGTCGCGCGTCGAGGGCCGACCTGTCGGGGAGGTGGCGTGGAAACCCTGATCGATGTCCTCTGGATCCTGGTCAAGATCGTGGCCATCGTGGCGCCGCTGATGCTGGCGGTCGCCTACCTGACCTTCGCCGAGCGCAAGATCATCGGCTATATCCAGGTGCGCATCGGGCCTAACCGGGTGGGGCCGCGCGGCTGGCTGCAGCCCATCGCGGACGCGGTCAAGCTGCTGACCAAGGAGATCGTGGTCCCGCGCAACTCCAATCCCTACCTGTTCGTCATTGCGCCGATGCTGGCCATTGGGCCGGCACTCGCAGCCTGGGCGGTGATTCCCTTCGACAACGGCATGATCCTGGCCGACATCGACGCCAGCCTGCTCTACATCCTGGCACTCACCTCGCTGGGCGTCTACGGCGTCATCATCGCCGGCTGGGCCTCGAACTCGAAATACGCCTTCCTGGGCGCGATGCGTTCCGCCGCGCAGATCGTGGCCTACGAGATCGCCATGGGCTTCGCGCTGGTGGGCGTGCTGATGGCCGGGGGTAGTCTCAATCTCAATGACATCGTCCTGGCCCAGCAGGGCAGCGTCTTGCACTGGTTCTGGCTGCCGCTGCTGCCGCTGTTCCTGGTCTATTTCATTTCCGGCGTCGCCGAGACCAACCGCGCCCCCTTCGATGTCGCCGAGGGCGAGTCGGAGATCGTCGCCGGTTTCCATGTCGAGTACTCGGGCATGACCTTCGCGGTCTTCTTCCTGGCCGAGTACGCCAACATGATCCTGATTGCGGCCCTGACTGCACTCATGTTCGCCGGTGGCTGGCTGTCGCCCTTCGAGCCGCTGCCGGTTATCGGCGAGCCCAGCATCATCTGGTTCCTGGCCAAGACTGCCTTCTTCCTGTTCTTCTTTCTGTGGTTCCGGGCGACCTTTCCCCGTTACCGCTACGACCAGATCATGCGCCTGGGCTGGAAGGTGTTCATACCCATCACCATCATCTGGCTGCTGGTGGAAGGTGTGGCCATCATGGCCAAGGTAGGGCCCTGGTTCGACTGAGGATGCGCAGAGCACTCCGGGAGCGAATGAAATGAAAGCCCTGAAGCACTATTTCAAGAGTCTGCTGCTCTGGGAACTGATCCAGGGCCTGCGGCTGACCGGGCGTTACCTGTTCGCCCGCAAGATCACGGTGCAGTACCCGGAGGAAAAGACACCGCAGTCTCCGCGTTTCCGCGGTCTGCACGCGCTGCGCCGCTATCCCAACGGCGAGGAGCGGTGCATCGCCTGCAAGCTGTGCGAGGCGGTCTGTCCGGCGCTGGCCATCACCATCGAGGCGGCGCCGCGCGAGGACGGTACCCGCCGTACCACGCGCTATGACATCGACCTGTTCAAGTGCATCTTCTGCGGCTTTTGCGAGGAGTCCTGCCCGGTGGACTCGATCGTCGAGACCCGGGTGTACGAATACCACTTCGAGGAAAGGGGACAGCAGATCATGACCAAGGAAAAGCTGCTGGCCATCGGTGACAAGTACGAAGACCAGATCGCCGCCGATCGCGCGGCGGACGCACCCTATCGCTGAAGGTGGCGGAGTACATGAGTTTCGAGAAGCTGATCTTCTATTTCTTTGCGGCCATTACGGTGTACGCGGCCTTCCGCGTGATCACCGTGCGCAATCCGGTGCATGCCGTGCTGCACCTGGTACTGGCCTTCTTCAGCAGCGCTGCGCTGTGGCTGTTGCTGGAAGCGGAGTTTCTGGCCATCACCCTGGTACTGGTATACGTGGGTGCGGTGATGGTGCTGTTCCTGTTCGTGGTCATGATGCTGGACATCAACGTGGCACCGCTGCGGGAGGGTTTTGCCCGCTACCTGCCGGTGGCCCTGCCGATTGCCATCCTGATGCTGGTCGAGCTGGTGGTCGTGGTCGGTGCCAGGTATTTCGATGAAATGCCCGCACCGGTACCGAAGCCCGCGGACTACAGCAACACCCGCGAGCTGGGCAGCGTGCTCTATACCGATTATGTATATCCGTTCGAGATCGCCTCGGTCATACTGCTGGTGGCCATCGTCGCGGCCATTGCGCTGACGCTGCGACGCCGGCCGGAGACCCGGTACCAGAATCCGGCCCAGCAGGTCCGGGTACGCAGGGAAGACCGGGTGCGGCTGGTCAGGATGGCGCCACAGAAGCCGGGTGAACAGGGGGAGCAGGGGGGCTCGTGATCACACTTTCGGATTACCTCATCCTGGGGGCCATACTGTTCGGGTTCAGCATTGCGGGCATCTTCCTCAACCGGAAGAACCTGATCATTCTGCTGATGGCCATCGAACTCATGCTGCTGGCCGTGAACATGAACTTCATCGCCTTCTCCCACTTCCTGGGCGACACGGCCGGACAGGTGTTCGTGTTTTTCATCCTCACGGTGGCGGCGGCCGAGGCGGCCATCGGGCTGGCGATCCTGGTGGTGCTGTTCCGCAACCGCAGGACCATCAATGTCGGCAACCTGGACAGCATGAAGGGGTAGCGCCATGGAACAGCTCTATCTCGCCATTCCCCTAGCGCCCCTGATCGGCTCGATCATTGCCGGCCTGTTCGGCGGCACCATCGGTCGCCGCGGTGCGCATACGGTCACCATCACCGGCGTGGCCATTGCCTTCGCCCTGTCCCTGTATGCCTTCAAGCATCATGTGCTGGATGGCGCGCCGGCCTACAACGAGACCGTCTATACCTGGATGGTCGCCGATGGCATCCGTTTCGAGGTCGGCTTCCTGATCGACCGGCTCACGGTGCTGATGATGGGGGTGGTGACCTTCGTCTCGCTGATGGTGCACATCTACACCATCGGCTACATGGCCGACGACGAGCACAACTGGCCGAAGGACAGCCTGGCCGGACGCAACAGCTATCAGCGATTCTTCAGCTACATCGCCCTGTTCACCTTCTCCATGCTGATGCTGGTGATGTCGAACAACTTCCTCCAGCTGTTCTTCGGCTGGGAGGCCGTGGGCCTGGTGTCCTACCTGCTGATCGGTTTCTGGTCGACCCGGCCGACCGCCATCTTCGCCAACCTCAAGGCCTTTCTGGTCAACCGGGTAGGCGACTTCGGTTTCCTGCTGGGTATCGGCGCGGTGCTGATGTACTTCGGCAGCCTCGACTACTGGGACGTGTTCGCGGCCGCGCCCGGGGCGACCGGGCTGACCATGGAGATCTTCGACGGCCATGCCTGGTCGGTGCTCACGGTGATCTGCATCCTGCTGTTCGTCGGTGCCATGGGCAAGTCCGCCCAGGTGCCCCTGCACGTGTGGCTGCCCGATTCCATGGAAGGCCCGACGCCCATATCGGCCCTGATCCATGCCGCCACCATGGTCACCGCCGGCATCTTCATGGTGGCGCGCATGTCCCCGCTCTACGAGCTGTCGGAGGTGGCGCTGAGCCTGGTCATGGTCATCGGTGCCATCACCGCGCTGTTCATGGGCTTCCTGGGCCTGGTGCAGCACGACATCAAGCGTGTCATCGCCTACTCGACGCTGTCCCAGCTCGGCTACATGACAGTGGCGCTCGGTGCCTCCGCCTACGCCGCCGGCATTTTCCATCTCATGACCCATGCCTTCTTCAAGGCGCTGCTGTTCCTGGGTGCCGGCTCGGTCATCATTGCCATGCACCACGATCAGGACATGCGTCACATGGGCGGGCTGCGGCGCTACATGCCGGTCACCTGGATCACCTCGCTGATCGGCTCCCTGGCCCTGATCGGCACCCCCTTCTTTGCAGGCTACTATTCCAAGGACAGCATCATCATGGCGGTGCAGCAGTCACAGCTCGCCGGATCCGGGTTCGCCTACGCCGCGGTGCTGGCCGGGGTGTTCGTGACTGCCCTGTACAGCTTCCGCATGTATTTCCTCGTCTTCCACGGCGAGCCGCGCATGGACGCCCATACCCGCGAGCATCTGCGCGAGAGTCCGTGGGTGGTCACCCTGCCGCTGGTGCTGCTGGCCATTCCGTCGATCGCGGCCGGCTATGTCATGGGGCCGGTATTGTTCGGGGACTATTTCGCCGGTGCCATCCGGGTGCTGCCCGAGCACGATACCCTGGCTGCGCTGGGCGAGATCTACCATGGGCCGGTAGCCTTTGCGCTGCATGCCGTGTCCAGCCCGGTCTTCTACCTGGCCCTGTCGGGTGTGGTGGTGGCCTGGTATGTCTACATGAAGAACCCGGCGCTGGCCGACAGGGCTGCGAGGGCGGCCGGCCCGATCTATCGCATGCTGGTCAACAAGTATTACGTCGACGAGCTCTACCAGCGGCTGTTCGCGGGCGGTGCGCGTGGGCTCGGTCATGCATTGTGGAACCTCGGCGACCGTCTCTTCATAGACGGATTCATCGTCAATGGCAGCGCGCGCATGGTGGGCTGGGCCGCAGGCATCATCCGCCGGGTGCAGACCGGTTATCTGTATCACTACGCATTTACCATGATCCTCGGCCTGCTGGCCCTGCTCAGCTGGGCGGTCTTTCTGCGTTGACGGCACTGAACTGGAGACAGGTTTTTTCGCATGCAGCTTGAACTGCCCCTTCTGACACTGCTCATCTGGCTGCCGATTGTCGGTGGCATCGTGACCCTGGCCGTCGGCGACCGCGAGCCCTGGGGCGCGCGCAGTATGGCGCTGCTGTTCTCGGTGCTGACCTTCCTGCTCAGCATCCCGCTGTACACCTGGTTCGACCCGAGCACGGCGGACATGCAGTTCCAGGAGTTCAGCCCCTGGATCAGCGCCTTCAACGCCAACTACCACCTCGGCGTGGACGGTATCTCCATGCCGCTCATCCTGCTGACCACCTTTACCACCGTGCTGGTGGTGATCGCCGGCTGGGAGGTCATCAGGACGCGTACCGCCCAGTACATGGCCGCCTTCCTGATCATGGAAGGCCTGATGATTGGCGTCTTCTCGGCTCTGGATGCGGTGCTCTTCTATGTATTCTGGGAAGGGATGCTGATCCCGATGTTCCTGATCATCGGCATCTGGGGCGGGCCGCGCCGGGTCTATGCCACCATCAAGTTCTTCCTCTACACCTTCTTCGGTTCGGTGTTCATGCTGGTGGCGCTGATCTACATGTACTACCAGTCGGGCAGCTTCGGCATCCTGGACTTCCATGCCCTGAAGCTGGGCATGACCGAGCAGATTCTGATCTTCCTCGCCTTCCTGCTGGCCTTCGCCGTCAAGGTGCCCATGTGGCCGGTGCATACCTGGCTGCCGGACGCGCACGTGGAAGCGCCCACGGGTGGCTCGGTCATCCTGGCGGCCATCATGCTCAAGATCGGTGGCTACGGCTTTCTGCGCTTCAGCCTGCCGATCACGCCGGATGCCAGCATGAGCCTGGACTGGCTGGTCATCGCGTTGTCACTGATCGCCGTGGTCTACATCGGCTTCGTTGCCATCGTGCAGCAGGACATGAAGAAGCTGATCGCCTATTCCTCGATCGCGCACATGGGTTTCGTGACCCTGGGGTTCTTCATCGTGTTCACTATCGTGGAGCAGACCGGGAGCACCCAGGGCGCGGTGCTGGGGCTGGAGGGCGGCATGGTGCAGATGATCTCGCACGGCTTCATCTCGGGTGCCCTGTTCCTCTGCGTGGGCGTGCTCTATGACCGCATGCATACCCGAATGATCAAGGACTATGGCGGCGTGGTGAACACCATGCCGATCTTCGGCGCCTTCATGGTGCTCTTCGCCATGGCCAACTCCGGCCTGCCCGGCACCTCCGGCTTCGTCGGCGAGTTCATGGTCATACTGGCCAGCTTCAAGGCCAACTTCTGGTTTGCCGCGCTGGCCGGCACCACGCTCATCCTCGGCGCGGCCTACAGCCTGTGGCTGGTCAAGCGGGTGGTGTTCGGTGCGGTCGCGAACGAACAGGTGGCGGCGCTCACCGACATCAACCGCCGTGAATTCCTCATTCTGGCCACACTGGCGGCCGCGGTTCTCTTCTTTGGACTCTGGCCGGCGCCGCTGATCGACGTAATGCGTGCATCGCTGGAGAACCTGCTGGCCCACGTGCTGGTATCGAAACTCTAGCCCGAAAATTGCACGAAGCCGCTGAAAGGTTGAGGTAAACCGATGGTTATAAGGAATATTTCTCGTAAATTTGCGGGTAGCGGTTTGTTTCCGCACCGCTCTGCCGGCGTCTGCACGCCTGGCGCGCCCGATCGCACCGCTCTTCGCTCGAACCGTAGCGATGGCTACGCTTCTCGCTCCAGAGCGGCACGCTCGAACACGCCAGACGCACATCCATCCGACAGCTTCGTGCAACTTTCGGGCTAGGTGCGCCGATGACTGCCTTCGTGATGCCCGAATTCGCCCCGCTGGCTGCCGAGATTTTCGTGCTGTCCGCGGCCTGTTTCATTCTGGTGCTGGATCTCTTTCTCAGCGACCGGGTCCGTATCGTCAGCTATTGGCTGAGCCAGCTCACCCTGGTCGGTGCGCTGGCCATCGTGGGCATGACCGAGGCCTATGAGACGCGGACCCTGGCCATGTTCGGCACCTTCGTCGCCGATCCGCTGGCCGCGCTGTCCAAGTCGGCCATCTTCATCGTTACCCTCGGCGTGTTCGCCTACAGTCGCAGCTATCTGAAGGACCGGGCGCTGTTCAAGGGCGAATACTATGTGTTGGGCCTGTTCGGCGTGCTGGGCATGATGGTGTTGATCTCCGCCCACAGCCTGCTCACCCTCTATCTCGGCCTTGAGCTGCTGGCGCTGTCGCTGTATGCGCTGGTCGCCTTTCAGCGGGATTCCGCCGCGGCCTCGGAGGCCGCAATGAAGTATTTCGTGCTCGGCGCCATGGCCTCCGGTCTGCTGCTCTATGGCATGTCCATTCTCTATGGCGTCACCGGGTCCATCGATCTGGAGGGCGTGGCGCAGGGCATCCGCGAGGCGACCGACACCGGGGCGCGGGTGGCGCTGGCCTTCGGACTGGTGTTCATCGTCATCGGCGTCGCCTTCAAGCTGGGCGCCGTGCCCTTCCACATGTGGGTTCCGGACGTGTATCAGGGCGCGCCGAGCAGCGTCACCCTCTACATCGGCAGCGCGCCCAAGATTGCCGCCTTCGCCATGGCCATGCGGCTGCTGGCCGAGGCCAACGGGCCCATGCAGGCCGACTGGGGCGGCATGCTGGCCATACTCGCCGTGCTGTCGCTGTTCATCGGCAATGTCGTGGCCATCGCCCAGACCAACATCAAGCGCATGCTGGCCTATTCGACCATCTCCCATGTCGGTTTCCTGATGCTGGGCCTGCTGGCCGGCACGCCGGATGGCTACGGGTCGGCCCTCTTTTACGCCGTGACCTACGCACTGATGGCCGCCGGCGGCTTCGGCATGGTGGTGCTGCTCAGCCGCGCCGGCTTCGAGGCCGAGGCGCTGGACGACTACCGCGGGCTGAACCAGCGCAGCCCCTGGCTGGCGTTCATGATGCTGGTGCTCATGTTCTCCATGGCCGGGGTGCCACCCACGGTCGGCTTCTATGCCAAGCTGGCGGTGCTGCAGGCGGTCATCAACGTCGACATGGTCTGGCTGGCCCTGGTCGCCGTGGTCTTCTCGATCATCGGTGCCTTCTATTACCTGCGACTGGTCAAGCTGATGTACTTCGATGATCCGGCCGAGGCCGGTCCCCTGGCGGTGGCCGCGGAGCCGCGCTTCGTCATCAGCGTCAACGGCCTTGCCGTGCTCTGGCTGGGCCTGTTCCCCGGCACCCTCATGGCGGTCTGCATGGCCGCCATTCCGGGTACCTGAGTCTGGTAGAATCCCTACATGGATCTCTCGACTGCGGCACTGCTGCTGGTGCTGATCGCCTTCGTGGCGGCCAATCTGCCCTGGCTCTCCGAACGCCTTTTCTTTGTTTTCCAGCCCCCGGGCGGGGAGAAGGGGCCCTGGCTGCGCCTGCTCGAATGGTTTCTGCTCTACTTTCTGGTGGGGGGGATCGCGCTGGGGCTCGAACAGAAGACCTTCGGCGAAATTCACGATCAGGACTGGGAGTTCTATGCCGTCACCCTGAGCCTGTTCCTGGTGTTCGCGCTGCCGGGGTTCATATACCGCTACGACCTCAAGGGGCATCTCGACCGGGCCGCCCGGCGCCGGCGCTGAGGCCGCGCGGCCGTCGAAACGGGGCCGGATTTTCAGGAACTTCCGAAAACAATCCAGAATTCGTGGCAGGGCTTGAAATCGCGCCGCCGGATCATTAGAATCTGCCACTCTTCTGATGCGGGGTGGAGCAGTCTGGCAGCTCGTCGGGCTCATAACCCGAAGGTCGCAGGTTCAAATCCTGCCCCCGCTACCAAATTCCCCCTTTAAAAAGAACGCCTTGCATTTTGCGGGCGTTTTTTTGTGCCATATTGTGACCCTGCGCCCGGCCCACGCTGTTGCAGAAAAACGGCGGGCAGGCGGGCGCGGCATCGGGTTCCGGTTTCATCGCGGACGGTTGGCGCAGGTGAGCAGCTGGTCCAGGGGTTCGGGCCGGTGGATGCCGAAGCCCTGGGCGAAGTCCACGCCCAGCTCGTTCAGGACGTCCAGGGTGCCGGCGTCCTCGGCATATTCGGCGATGGTCTTTTTGCCAAGGAGGTGCCCAATGTCGTTGATGTTGCCGACCAGGCTCCGGTTCACCGGATCAGTGGCGATGCCGCGCACGAAGGTGCCGTCGATCTTGAGGTAGTCCACCGGCAGGTTTCTCAGATAGGAGAAGGAAGACAGGCCGGAGCCGAAGTCGTCGAGGGCGAAGCGGCAGCCCATGGCGCGCAAATCGTGGATGAAACGCAGAGCGGCCTGGAAGTTGGAGATGGCGGCGGTTTCCGTGATCTCGAAACAGAAGATCTCTCCGGGCAGGTCGTGCAGGCTGAGCTGGGACTTGATGAAGGGCAGCAGGCTCTCGTCGCCGAGGGTGGCGCCGGAGAGATTGATGGCGCAGTGGCCGATCCGCCCGCTGCCGTGGGCTGCGATGCAGTCGGCGATGATCGAGAAGGTTCTTGCGATGATCCAGCGATCGACGATGTTGATCAGATCGAAGCGCTCGGCGGCAGGCAGGAAGACGCCGGCGGCAATCGGCTCGCCGTCATCGCTGTCGCCGCGCAGCCGCACCAGGACCTCGAAGGACAGGGGGGCGTTCACGTCCTCGTCCTCGCCAAGACGCCGGATGCGCTGGCCGTAGAGCAGCAACTGGTCGGATTCGACGGCGTCGTTGATGCGTGCCGCCCAGTCCATGTCGTGGCGATGGCGCTGCATGTGCACGTCGTCGACATGGTAGACATGGGTGCGGCGCCGGCCGGCATGCTTGGCCGAATAGCAGGCCAGGTCGGCGGCGCTCATCAGATCGGTGAGCGAGATCTCGCCGGGGCGGAATTCGAGCAGCCCGATGCTGGCCCCGACCCGGAACACCCGGCCGTCCCACCCGAACTTGAACTCGTCGAGACACTGGTGGACGTTGTCCGCGACCCGCTTGGCATGGTCCAGGTCGCAGTGGGTGAGGATGACGCCGAACTCGTCGCCGCCCAGCCGGGCCAGCATGTCGGTGTCCCGGACCTGCTGAAGCATGAGGCCGCTGATCTGGCGCAGCATCTCGTCGCCGGCGACATGGCCGGCGATGTCGTTGACCACCTTGAACTGGTCGAGGTCGATGTAGAGCAGGGTGTGGCGGTCGTCTCCGGTGGGGTGTTCGGGGTAGCGCACGAGCTGCCGCAGGCGTTCCTCGAAGGCCATGCGGTTGAACAGGCCGGTAAGGGCGTCGTGACTGGCCTGCCAGCTCAGGCGGTTGGCCATTTCGCGGGCCTTGGTGACGTCATGGAACACCAGCACCACGCCCACCACCTCGCCGCTGGGGTCACGGATGGGGGCGGCCGAGTCCTCGATGGCGAATTCGCGGCCGTCGTTGCGGATCAGGACGGTGTGATTGGCCAGCCCGACGACGCGACCTTCGCGCAGACAGCGGGCAACGGGATCGGCGGCCGGGCGGTGGGTGAGTTCGTTGACGATCCGGAACACCCGGGTCAAGGGCTGGTTGCGCGCCTGCTCCAGTTTCCAGCCCGTCAGATATTCGGCGACGGGGTTGAGAAAGCGGATACGGCCCTGGATGTCGGTGGTGATGACGCCGTCGCCTATGGAAGCCAGGGTGACCTGGGCCAGTTCCTTCTCGCGTTGCAGGGTCTCCTCCAGCTCGCGTCGTTCCTCCAACAGCACGCGAAAATCCTGGGCCAGCACGCCCAGTTCGTCGGTGGAACGGGCATCCGGGATGCGGGTGTCGGGATGCAGATGCGCGCCCGACTCGATCACCGCCTGCAGGGGAGCGAGCGACTGGCCGAAGCTCTGCACGAACAACAGGCTGCCGGCGATGGCGATCAGCTCCAGCAGCACCCACATCGCGAAGGTCTCGCCGCTGAAGAAGCCGGTGCGGGTCCAGTAGTACTGTACCAGGGTGGTATCGATCAGCAGGGGCACCAGGGCGCCGATCAGGAACACCTTGGCCTTGAGGGTGACGTGCGGCCGTTCCAGGCGCAGCCCGCCGAGCGCCTGGCCGAACAGGTCCAGCACCCGGAAGAAGATGGGCAGGCCCACGATGATGGAGACGATCAGGGCCACGAGATGAATGCGGAACCAGTCCACCGGTTGGGGCGCGAAGTCGGCATACCAGATGGCGGCCAGCATGACCGAGGCCGGGGCCAGCAGCAGGTAGGACAGGAATACCCCCCAGAAATGCACGGGAAAGCGGCGCATGCACTCCAGCGCTTGCCGGCCGCGCGCCGGGTCGGGCGCCGCCAGGTAGTCGCGGACGGGCCGGATGTAGGCGGCGAAATAGGCCAGCGCGAAGACCAGGCTGGCGACGATGAAGGCCGGCTCCAGCGGCGTGGTCAGGATGCGGACAATCTGGGCCGGGGTGAACAGGTGGATGAAGAGCAGGAAGGAGAGGCCAAAAACGGGCGGGACCACCCACGCCAGCAGGATGTTGCCCAGGAAACGCTTGTTGAAGGTAACCGGGTGCTGCGCCGCGGGCGCTGCCGAACAACGGTCCTGCACGGATCTCTCCAGCCGCGGTATCTCGCGCTAGCATAGGCAAATCCGGTGCGGATATCCACAAGACGCAGGTATTTCGGCCGGGAAACGGCGGGGCGTGGGCGGCGCCGCCTCAGGCGGACCGGCTGAACCAGTCGAGTGCCTCTTCGGACAGCAGGTGGATCTCGCCGCGGCGGAGCCGGATGCAGCCCTTGTGTTCGAGATTCTTGAGGATGCGGCTCACCATCTCGCGGGTGGTACCGATTTCCCGGGCGAGCTGGATGTGGGTGACCTTGAGCGGCGCGCCCGCCGAGCGTTCGAAAAACTGCCCCAGCAGACAGGCCAGGCGCAGTTCCAGCCGGTTGAAGCTGACCTCGGCCACCAGATCGACCATCTCGCTCATCCGGCGCGAAAGCAGGGCCAGGATGTAGCGGCGGAAGCCGCGGCATTCGTCGAGGGCCCGGTCGATGGCCTGCTGGCTCAGTACCAGGCCGGCAACAGGACTTTCGCTGCGTGCCTCCGCCGGAAACCCCTCGCCCGTGAACAGGCAGTGGAGACTGAGCACGCACAGATCGCCGGGCTCGACCCGGTACAGGGTGATCTCGCGGCCTTCGGGGGAATGCTTGAAGACCCGCACCCTGCCCCCCAGCAACCACATGATCTGACGGCAGGGCTCGGATTCCCGGAGGAGCTGGACACCGGCCGGCATGTCCACTGTTCGTGATGACGCAAAGATCTCCCGGACGTCCTGCTCCGGAATCTGCCCCAGCTCGGGGTAACAGGCCCACAACTGATCGATCGGTTGGCGGCTGTCTTGCACGATGCCTCCCTCCCCTGAGTCTTGCACCCCCCATGGTACGGCGAAACGCCGGCCCGCTTATGTGTGTTTTGTTACATATCCTGGTTACTGACGGGCATCGGGGTCGGGACTAGCCTGAAGCGGCCTGCATCGCATGCGCAGGCAGATGTTGTGGCCTGGGCGGCGTCCCTGTAACGAGATTACGGCAGGGGGCGGTGCCAGGCAATCTTCACAGCATCCCTCTGCTGCGTCGGGGAAGCGAGCGACTGCCCGCGGCACAGAGGGACAGAAAACCACCATGGGGGAGAAAAACATGACGACACGCAGAGACTTTCTGAAATCGGTGGGCGTTGCGGCCCCGGCCATCATTCTGCCCAGGACGGGCCTGACCGGCATGGGAGGCGGCGGCCGCATGGGGGGCGGCGGCGCCGGTGGTGGCCTGGATGTGCCCGTGTTCGAGCAGCCCCTCTACATTCCACCGGTCCTGCAGCCGGTCGAATCGACGGCCACGCGGGATACCTACGCGCTCACCCAGGAAAATGCCACCGTCGAGATCGTGCCCGGTACCCAGACGGCGATTCTGGGCTACAACGGCATGACCCCGGGACCCACCATGGTGGTGGACGCCGACCGGGAGGTGGCGATGCGCCACACCAACAACAGCAACGTCCGCACCACCACGCACCTGCACGGCGGCCACATGCGCGCGGGTGACGACGGTCATCCGGTGGACTATGTCAATCCCGGTGATACCCGAGAATACGTCTATTCAAACAAGCAGTTGCCGGCCACGCTCTGGTATCACGACCATACCATGGACTTCACCGGTGACCAGGTCTATGCGGGACTCGCCGGCTTCTATCTGATTTCCGATGACTACGAGCGGTCGCTGGGCCTGCCCGCCGGTGACCAGGAAATCGCCATCGTCATCCAGGACCGCACATTCGCCAGTGACGGCTCCCTGGTCTACAGCGACAACATCATGGGCGAGCTGGGCGACACCATCCTGGTCAATGGCGTGCCCTATCCCTATTTCGAGGTGTCCACCCGCAAGTACCGGGTGCGCATCCTCAATGGCTCGAACGCCCGTTCCTACAATCTGGTGCTCAGCAACGGCGCGAGCTTCGTGCAGATCGGCTCCGACGGTGGCCTGTTGCCGGCCCCGGTGGTGCGCAGCAGTCTGAGCATTGCACCGGCCGAGCGTCTCGACGTGATCATCGATTTCAGCAACGCCCCCGTGGGCAGCCAGATCGTGCTCCAGAACACCGCCGGTTCGGGAAGCACGGCCCAGATCATGCGCTTCGATGTGGCGACGGCCGCCGACGACGGCAGCGTCATTCCCGAGGTGTTGCGACCCATCGAGCGCCTGGATCCCGCCGCCGCCGTTCAGACCCGGCGCTGGGTGTTCGGCATGGCGGGTGGACCCATGCCCTGGGTGATCAACGGGCTGCCCTACGACGAGCATCGCGTGGACGCCTATCCGCGACTCGGTACCACCGAGATCTGGGAGCTGGTCAATCGCACCGGCATGATGCATCCGGTCCACATCCACGACATCATGTGGCAGATTCTCGACATCAACGGCCGCCCGCCGGCGGCCCATGACGCCGGCTGGAAGGATACCTTCCAGGTGCCGCCGATGGCGACCGTGCGGGTCATCGGCCGCTTCGACGACTATGTGGGCGATCCCAACGACATTACCACCGCCTACATGATGCACTGCCACATCCTCGAGCACGAGGACCATGCCATGATGACCCAGTTCATCGTGGTGGAGTAGCCAGGGCATTACACCAGAGCCAGCCCGGCGCCGCGGTGGCGGCACCACCTCCTGCCACTGCGGCGTCCTTCGCCGCCCTGCCATTGGATGGCGGTGGCGGCTTTCTTTTTGTCTGCCGTCCTGTCCTCGCGCGATCCCGGCCATGACCCAGGTCATGGACAATCGTGACGGCCGGACCACAATGGACCACAATATCGGTCAGGAGGCGCCAGCATGCTGGACATCAACCCCGAAATCGTCTGTTTCCTGATCGAGCGGGCCCGCGTCTTCCACAGCAAGGAGGCCGTAGTCCTGCCCGAGGTGCCCGACAACCCCACGGACGACTGGGGCCTGCAGGTGTTGGCCGATCACGTCGACGACAGCACCCTGCAGGAGTTCAAGGCGGCCGTCGACGACCTCGAGCCGGACCAGCAGCAGGCCGTGGTCGCACTCATGTGGGTCGGCCGCGGGGATTTCAGCGCCGACGAGTGGGAAGCCGCGCTGGCCGAGGCAGAGGACAACTGGACCGAGCACACGGCCGAGTACCTGATCGCCCACCCCTATCTTGCCGACCACCTGCAGGAGGGACTGGCCGAGTTCGGCTACGACTGCGCCTCCTGACGGATGCCGGGCGGGGCTTGGAACGGGGCGAGCCGGCCCCCATTATGGGAGGCGAGAAAGTACTGGTCAGTCACGAGCAGCACCCAGCAGAAAGGAGTATCAGAAGATGTCGAACGACGATCTCGAAAAAATCCACGAAGTCGAGGAAAAGGTGCTCGGCATTCATCCTCATGCCGACATGGTGGAACCCTGGGACCGTGACATCGCGGCCGCCCGCGCCAGCGAGGTGGGCATCAACGAACTCACCGACGCCCACTGGGAGGTGGTGAAGTTCCTGCGCGAGCGTTTCCACGAAAAGGGTCAGGTCGAGCATGCCCGTGACCTGCACCCCATCCTGGCGGAGAAGTGGGCGGCCGAGGGCGGGCTGAAGTACCTGTACCGCCTGTTCCCCAACGGGCCCGTGCACCAGGGCAGTTACATTGCCGGTGTGCCCGAGCCTCACGACGCCACCGATCCCTCGTTTGGAACCGTCGCCTGAGCCGGTTGCGTCTCCGCAAGCCCTCGTCCGGTTCAGCCGGGCGGGGGCTTTGTCGTGCTCGGGGGCGCGGCGTGCGGCGCGGCACAGGTGCCGGTTTCGATCTGGACGGTGGCGTGCTCGATGCCGAAGTGCTCGGCCAGGGTGCGGTGGATGCCGGTCAGGGTCCGTTCGTAGTCACCTAGATCGGAGACGGTGACGTGCAGGGTCATGAGCTGGCGGGTGGGGCTGAGTGACCAGACGTGCACGTGGTGGATCCCGGTCACGCTGGGCAGAGCCTCTACGAGTGTTTCGCGGATGAGGTCGATGTCAATGTCCGGCGGCGTGCCTTCCAGCAGGATGTGGGCGGACTGGCGCACGACACGCACGGCATTGGCGGCGATCAGCAGGGTCACGAACACCGACAGCAGGGGGTCGATCGGCGTCCATCCGGTAAGCAGGATGACACCGGCGGCCGCGATGGCGGCAACCGAACCGAGCAGGTCGCCAAGCACATGCAGCACGGCGGCCCGGCGGTTGAGGTCGTGTTCGTGGCCGCCATGCAGCAGGCGGAGAGCAACCAGGTTGACCAGCAGGCCGATGACGGCAACTGCCAGCATGGGGCCGCCGAGAATTTCCACCGGCTGCTGCAGGCGCCGCCAGGCCTCGATCCCGATCCAGACCACCAGCAGCAGAAATCCGAGCCCGTTCACGAGGGCGGCAAGCACCTGCACGCGGTGATAGCCGTAGGAACGCAGGTGATCGGCGGGACGGCGGGCGAGACGGGCGCCGGCCCAGGCCAGGGCCAGTGCAGCGGTGTCGGTGAGCATGTGCCCGGCGTCGGCGATCAGTGCCAGCGATCCGGACCAGAGGCCACCGACGAATTCGATGATCATGAAGCTGCCGGTCAGCAGCAGCGCCTGCAACAGCGGGCGTTCAGCGGCTTCCTGGTGATGATGGGCATGATCGCTGTGCATGGCCGCGCCATCTTGCCACCGATGGCGACGGCTGTCAGCCGGGTATCGAGCCGCTTCCCGGTAGCTGGCCCGTTTCCGAACCCGACCACCGAGTCCGAAATTTCCGCTGAATATCCCGTTCCGTCTGCCGATAGGGTCGGATAGTAACCCGGAAACCCAATATGTCGTGTTCAGGATGCATCCGGCGAGGCGAGGGCGGAAGCGGGGCGCAGAACCGTTACTTCAACGCGCCGGCAGCGAGAACAGGCGGCAGCGGAGAGGTCGCGCCGGAGATGACGACATGACGCTTTACCGACAACTGGCTCTGATCGTGGCGCTGATGAGTGTGCTGATGTTCTTCGGCACGCTGGCGATCAATGTCTACAGCACCCGCGCCTTCCTGGTCGAACAGCTCGAGGCGCAGGCCCGGGATACAGCGACCTTGCTGGGGCTGTCGCTGACGCCACACATGGCCGGGCGCGATTTTGCGACCATGAATGCCATGATCGACACCATTTTCGATCGTGGCTACTACAGCGCGATCCGGGTGGTATCCATCGACGGCGACGTGCTTATCGAGCGCGAGGCGGGCATGGCGCCGGAAGGCGTGCCGGACTGGCTGCAACGCCTCGTGCCGCTGGACCCGCCGGCGGCCGGCGCGCATGTCATGGATGGCTGGAACCTGGCCGCGGTGGTCTACGTCAAGAGCCGTCCTGGCTATGCCTATCGCCAGTTGTGGCGGGTGGCCTCGCGCATGCTCTACCCGTTTGTGCTCATGGCCTTCGGCATCGGACTGGTGGGCGTGCTCGGCATTCATGCCCTGCTGCGGCCGCTGCGCGCGGGTTATTGAGGATTACATAAACGCCTTGAGGTTTTCGCAGCCGGATGGAGCGAAGCGAAATCCGGGAACAGGCCGCGCTTTCCCGGATTCCGGCCCTTCGGACCTTCATCCGGGCGACAGGATGACCCGTAACTTTTATGCAAGTCTCAATATTAACCCGGCTACGATCGAGCCCTGCTGGTGAAACGCGTGCTGGAAGAGGGACTTCGACCTGCCGAGTTCGCTCAGGCCATGGGTGTCAGCGCCCGTACCGTCTACAAGTGGCTCCCGCGGTTCCGCGAGGAAGGGCCCTCGGGCCAGCAAGGCCGCAGCGCCCGCCCTGCAAGCTGCCCCCACGCCACGCCTGTTGGGGATGGATGGGCCAAGACATCCTGTCTGGCATGACGCGGATCAAACACCTCACGGACAAATTCTGTAGGATGGGGCTCCAGTAGCAATCCGGAGAGGCCCGCCATCTTGTCGACCCCCGCTGCCGCCGTCCTGGAGGCTCGCGACCTGTGCTGCATTCGCAATGAACGCGTCCTGTTCGAGGGGCTGAACCTGGCCGTGCGGCCCGGCGAGGCACTGGCGATCCGTGGCCGCAACGGCTGCGGCAAGACCTCGCTGCTGCGAATTCTGTGCGGTCTGCTGCCACCGGAGGCCGGGGAGGTTCGCTGGCAGGGTCACGCCATCGGCCACCCGGCCCGGCATCGCGGCAGCCTGGTTCATGTCGGTCATCGCGACGGCGTGAAGGGCGAGCTCACCGCCGCGGAAAACCTGCGCCTGCCTTCCGGTCTTGCGCCGCCTTCCGTGGCTGCGGTGGATGCCGCGCTGGCTGCTGCCGGGCTCGCCGCCTGCCGCGAAGTGCCGGCGCGCCGGCTGTCCGCGGGGCAGCGCCGGCGACTGGCACTGGCACGACTGCTGCTGCGACCGGCTGCGCTCTGGGTGCTCGACGAGCCCTTTACCAGCCTCGACCGTGAGGGCGTGGCCTGGCTGAGCGGCTGTCTGGCGCAACACCTGGAGCGGGGCGGAACCCTGGTATTGACCGCGCATCACGACCTCGCGCTGCCGGGTCTGCACTGGCTGGAACTGGGAGGGACGGCATGAACCAGGCCCCGCTCGGGTCCGTGTTCGTCACGCTGCTGCGCCGCGACCTGCTGGTGCAGTGGCGACGGGGCAGCGAACTGCTGAACCCGGTGTTCTTCTTCGTGCTGGTGGTGACCCTGTTCGCGCTCGGCACCGGTGGCCAGCCGGAGCAGTTGCGGGAACTGGGCGCCGGGGTCATCTGGGTGGCTGCATTGCTGGCCATGCTGTTGTCGCTGGACGGCCTGTTTCGCGCCGATCTGCAAGACGGGGCGCTGGATCAGCTCCTGCTTGCGCCGCAACCGCTCGCGCTGCTGGTGCTCGCCAAGGTGCTGGCCCACTGGCTGGCCAGTGGCTTGCCGCTGCTGCTGACCTCGCCGCTGCTCGCGCTGCTGATGCAGCTGCCGGCGAATGCCACCGGCGTGCTGATGCTGGCGCTGTTGCTCGGTACGCCGGTGTTGAGCCTGACTGGGGCCATCGGGGCGGCGCTCACCGTCGGCCTGCGCCGTGGCGGTGTGCTGGTGGCGCTGCTGGTGCTGCCCCTGCATGTGCCCGTGCTGATCTTCGGAACCCAGGCGGTGCAGGCGAGTCTGAACGGTCTGTCGGCCGAGGGGCCGCTGCTGCTGCTGGGAGCCCTGTTGAGTGCGGGGCTGGTGCTGGCGCCCTGGCCGATCGCCGGCGCCCTGAGGCTGGGGGTGAACTGACATGTGGCGCTTCCTGCATCGAATGGCCTCTCCGCCGTACTTCTACCGGCTTGCTGGCAGGCTGTTGCCCTGGCTGGCTGCCCTGACCCTGGCCCTGTTTGCATGGGGGCTGTATGGCGGGCTGGTCATGGCGCCGCCCGATTACCAGCAGGGCGACAGCTTCCGCATCATGTATGTCCATGTGCCGGCCGCCTGGATGTCGCTGTTCGTGTATGTGGTCATGGCGGCGAGCGGGCTGATCGGCCTGGTCTGGCGTATCAAGCTGGCGGAGATGGTGGTTATATGCAGCGCGCCCACCGGCGCGCTGTTCACCTTCATCGCGCTGGTCACCGGTGCCATCTGGGGCAAGCCCATGTGGGGTGCCTGGTGGGTCTGGGACGCGCGCCTGACCTCGGAGCTGATTCTGCTGTTTCTGTATCTCGGCGTGATGGCGCTGAACCAGGCGATCGAGGACCGGCGGGTCGCGGGGCGGGCCGTGGCCATTCTTGCGCTGGTGGGGGTGGTGAACATTCCGATCATCCATTATTCGGTGGAATGGTGGAACACCCTGCACCAGGGTCCGACGGTGACGCGCTTCGATGCCCCCGCCATCCACGTCGACATGTTGGTGCCGCTGCTGGTGATGGCGGTGGCCTTCAAGCTCTATTACCTGATGGCGCTGTTGTTGCGTCTGCGGGTGGAACTGCTGACGCGGGAGAGACGTGCGGGTTGGCTGCGCGAGGTGGTGAAGGCCTGATGAACATGGAGAGCCTTCTTGAAATGGGCGGCTATGCCCGATATGTGTGGAGTGCCTACGGGCTGTCGCTGGGGCTCATGGCGGTCCATCTGGCGCTGATCGTCATCCGCCATCGGCGGCTGCGCCGGACCCTGGCTCGTGGCCTTGGCACTGGCGGAGGGGAAACGCGATGACGCCGGCACGACGTAACCGTCTGCTGCTGGCGCTGGCCGTGGTGACAGGCGTGGGGGTCGCCGTGGCGCTGGCGCTGAAGGCGTTCCAGAGCAACCTGATGTTCTTCTACTCACCCACCGAAGTGGCGGCGGGGAAGGTGCCGGCGAATGCGGTGATCCGGGTCGGCGGGCTGGTGGTGCCCGGCAGCATTCAGCGTGAGCGCGACAGTCTGACGGTCCGCTTCGTGGTCACCGACAACCAGGCCCGTGTGCCCGTCGAATATACGGGTATTCTGCCGGACCTGTTCCGGGAGGGGCAGGGCATCATTGCCCGTGGGCGGCTGGCGGGCGGACGAGTGGTAGCCGATGAAGTGCTGGCCAGGCACGACGAGAACTACATGCCGCCAGAGGTGGCAGAAAGCCTCCATCCGGTGCCACCGGAGGTGCCCCGACCATGATCCCCGAGCTCGGCCATCTCGCCCTGATCCTTGCCTTCGTCGCCGCGCTGGCCCAGGCGACAGTGCCCCTGCTCGGTACCTGGCGGGGCTCGGTGCCCATGATGATGGTGGCCGCCCGCGCGGCCCGCGTTCAGCTGGCGTGCATGCTGCTGGCCTTCACCGCCCTGGTCCATGCCTTCGTGGTCACGGACTTTTCGGTGGCCTACGTTGCCGCGAACGCGAATACGCAGCTACCGCTGATGTATCGCGTCTCGGGTGTATGGGGTGCGCACGAGGGCTCGCTGCTGCTGTGGGGGCTGATGCTGGCACTGTGGACGGGCGCGGTGGATCGCTTCAGTCGCAGCATGCCGCTGGACTTGAAGGCCCGCGTGCTGGCGGTCATGGGCGCGGTTTCCGTGGGTTTCATTGCCTTCATGCTCTTCACCTCGAACCCCTTCCTGAGGCTGTTCCCCGTACCGCTGGAGGGGCGTGACCTCAATCCGCTGCTGCAGGATCCGGGGCTGGCCATTCATCCGCCGCTGCTCTACATGGGCTATGTCGGATTTTCGGTCGCCTTTGCCTTTGCCGTGGCGGCGCTGCTGAGCGGGCGACTCGATTCGGCCTGGGCGCGCTGGGCGCGGCCCTGGACGGCCGTGGCCTGGGCCTTCCTCACCGGCGGCATCGCACTGGGCAGCTGGTGGGCCTACTACGAGCTGGGCTGGGGCGGCTGGTGGTTCTGGGATCCGGTGGAGAACGCCTCCTTCATGCCCTGGCTGGCGGGCACGGCGCTGATGCATTCGCTTGCGGCCATGGAAAAGCGTGGTCTGTTCCGGGCCTGGACCCTGCTGCTGGCCATCCTCGCCTTCTCGCTGAGCCTGCTCGGCACCTTCCTGGTGCGCTCGGGTGTGTTGACCTCGGTGCATGCCTTTGCCACCGATCCCGCGCGCGGCCTGCTCATCCTGGTCTTCCTGGCGGTGGTGGTGGGTGGTTCCCTGTCGCTTTACAGCCTGCGTGCGGCGCAGCTGCGATCGGTCGGCGACTTCCGGCCGCTGTCGCGGGAAACCCTGCTGCTGCTGAACAATGTGCTGCTGCTGGTGCTGACCGCAAGCATTCTGCTGGGTACCCTCTACCCGCTGATCATCGATGCCCTGGGCATGGGCAAGTTGTCGGTCGGACCACCCTGGTTCAATACCCTGTTCGTGCCGCTTGCATTGCTGCTGGCAGTGGTACTGGGCCTGGGCACGCTGGTGCGCTGGAAGGCGGATGCCTGGGCCCGGCTGGGAAGGCTGCTGCTGGCGCCGGCGGTCCTGAGCCTGATCGGGGGCTTCCTGCTGGTCGGCCTGTTCGCGCCCTTTTTCTCGGTGGGTGCGGCGCTGGGCGTGGCGGTGGCGCTCTGGGTGCTGTCGACCCAGGCTCTTGCGCTGCGCGATCGCCTGCGTGGCCGTGGGTCGCCGACGTGGGGATTTCTGGGCATGCTGCTGGCCCATGCCGGGGTGGCGGTGTTCGCGATCGGCGTCAGCCTGGTGTCGGCCTACAGCACAGAGAAGGATGTCCGGCTCGCGCCCGGCGAGTCCTGGCGTCTGGGTGATTACCGCTTCGTGTTCCTGGGTGTCGAGCCGGTGCAGGGGCCGAACTATGCCGCGCAACGCGGCCGGGTGCGGGTGTATCGGGGCGAGCAGCAGGTGGCCGAACTGCTGCCCGAGAAGCGCATCTACGCCATGCAGCCCAACCCCATGACCGAGGCGGCCATCGATGCCGGCGTTACCCGCGACCTGTTCGTGGCCCTGGGCGAGGCCCTGGGCACGGACGGTGCCTGGAGCCTGCGCCTCTACCACAAGCCCTTCATTCGCTGGATCTGGTTCGGGGCCCTGTTCATGGCGCTCGGCGGGCTGCTGGCAGCCGGGGATCCGCGTTACCGGCGCATGGCGGCGCGCACGCCTGGCGTGGCACAGCCCCCGTTGCGGGCGGCTGCCGTTCGATGAAGCAGGCGCTGCCACTCGGCATCTTTCTGGCGCTGGTGGCGGTGCTGGCGGTCGGGCTCCGTCTCGATCCCGCCGAAGTGCCTTCGCCGCTCATCGGCAAGCCGGCGCCCGGTTTCGAGTTGCCTGCCTTGCAAGCGCCGGAGGCGAAGGTGCGGCCGGCGGATTTTCTCGGCGAGGTGTGGCTGCTCAATGTCTGGGCGTCCTGGTGCGCCGGTTGCCAGGTGGAACATCCCGTGCTGATGGCGCTGGCGGAGCAGGGGCACCTGTCGCTGGTCGGCATGGCCTACAAGGACGATGCGACGGCTGCGGAGGCCTGGCTGCAGGCGCGCGGCAATCCCTACCGGGTGGTGGCCATGGACACCAGTGGACAGGCCGGTATTGACTGGGGCGTGTACGGCGTGCCCGAAACCTTCGTGATCGATGCACGGGGGGTGGTGCGCCACAAGCACATCGGACCCCTCACCCGGCAGGCGCTTCGGGAAGACATCCTGCCACTGGTGGAACGGCTGCGTACGGAGGCAGGCGGTCCATGATCCGGTCGTGCGCGATGTTGCTGTTCCTGCTGTGCCTGCTCGCACCGGCGCGGGCTGCCGTGGAGCCGCTGGTGTTCGATGATCCCGGCGAGGAGGCGCGTTACCGGGCGCTGATCGCCGAACTGCGCTGTCTGGTCTGCCAGAACCAGAGCCTGGCCGATTCGGATGCCGAACTGGCCCACGACCTGCGCTTGCAGGTGCATCACCTGATCCGGGAGGGCCGCAGCGACGAGGAGGTGCTCGGTTATCTGGTGGCGCGTTACGGGGATTTCGTGCGCTACCGCCCACCCCTGAATGCGCGCACCTGGCTGTTGTGGGGCGCGCCGCTGCTGCTGCTGGCGATGGCACTGGTGGTGTGGTGGCGGGTGTTGCGGCGGCCTCCCGCGGGGGTCGACGCGGCGGCGCTGGAACGGGCGCGCCGGTTGCTGGATGGCGAGGAGGGTTCATGACGGTGCTGTTCTGGGGGCTTGCCATCGCGCTCGGCCTGGTCACCGGACTGGTGCTGGCCTGGCCGCTGTGGCGAGGCGCAGGTGCCGGCGCGCCGGCGCGTGACGCGATCAATGTGACGATTGCCCGCGAGCGGCTGGCGGAACTGGAGGCCGAGCGTGCTGCCGGAAGGCTGGACGCGGCCGCGCACGCGTCGGCCCGCCGCGATCTCGAGGCCGTGCTGGCGGCCGATCTCGAACAGGCCGGTGCCCCGGCCGAGGCGAATGGCGCGGCACGGCGGGGCTGGGCCGTTCTGATACTGCTGGGGGTGCCGCTGGCGAGTCTGGGGCTGTACCTGCAGTTGGGCGCGCCGGACGCACTGGCGCCGCAGCCCGCGGCAGAGGCATCGCCTCATGGTGCCGGAGATCCCATGGCGGGGCCGTCGATGCAGATGCTGGTCGAGGGCCTGGCCCGGCGGCTCGAGCAGGCACCGAACGATCCCGGGGGTTGGCTGATGCTGGCGCGCAGCTACAAGGCGCTGGGCCGCTACCCGGAGGCCGTCGAGGCCTACCGGAAGCTGCTGGAGCGGGTGGGCGACGATGCCGACGTGCTTGCCGGTCTTGTGGATGCGCTGGCGCTGGCGCGGGGCGGCCGCTTCGATGCCGAGACCCGAACCCTGTTGGCGCGGGCGCTGGCGGCGGATCCCGATCACGTCATGGCACTGTGGCTCGCGGCGCGCGCGGACCTCGAAACGGGCGATGGCCCGGCCGCACTGGCGAAGCTGGACCGTCTCATGCCGCGGCTCGCCGGAGATGCCGAGGCCACGCGCATCCTGAGCGAGATGCGACGCCGGGCGCGGGCCATGGCGGGCGTGGTGGGCAACACCGGTGGCGAGCCTCGCGCTGCCACTGCGGCGGGGGCGATCCATGTCCGGGTGTCCATGGACCCCGCCCTGCGCGCGCAGGTGCCTGACGACGCCGTGCTCTTCGTGCATGCCCGTGCCGAGGACGGCCCTTCCATGCCGCTGGTCGTCGTGCGGCGTTCGGTTGCCGATCTGCCCCTGGAGCTGGTACTGGACGACCGTCTGGCGATGACGCCCGGACTTCGCCTGTCCGCCTTCGAGCGGGTCCGGGTCGGTGCCCGTGTTTCCCTAGCGGGCAACGCGACCGCGCAACCGGGTGATCCGGAGGGGGAGGTGCGCAACGTCCGGCCGGGCAGTCCCGGGCCGATCGAGATACGCATCGACCGGCAAGTTCCCTGAACGGGGCTGTTCAGTCGGTGGGCTCCGTGTAGCGGACCTCGACAATCCAGCCCCGCCGCAACCCGCCGGGTGTCCGCACCTCGAAGGCATCATCCGCTCCCTTGCCCAGCAGGGCGCGGGCCAGCGGTGCGTCGATGCTGATCCAGGAAAGCGCCGGGTCGATCTCGTCGGCGCCCACGATGCGCAGCTCGTTGATCGTCCCGTCCTCGTCCTCGAGCCGGACCCAGGCGCCGAAGTAGACGCGACCGGTATCCGCAGGCGGGCCGCTGACCACCTCGAGCGCGGGAATGCGCTTCTGCAGGTAGCGGATGCGACGGTCGATGCCCGCCAGTTCCTTCTTGCGGTAGATGTATTCCGCGTTTTCCGAGCGGTCGCCCTCGGCTGCGGCCGCCGCCAGCGCCCGGGTGACTTCGGCACGGCGCCGCCAGAGGCCGTCCAGCTCCGCGCGCAGGCGTCGCTCGCCCTCGGCGGTGATGTGGGGTGAAGCGGCGGGGCGCGGGGGACGGTAGCGGGACATGGCCGATGCGGGGTTGGGAAAACTACATTATTAATCAATGTGTTGTGTTTATCCAGAGGTTCGGGCCCGGGAACGCGGCCGGCGCCGGGATTTCCGGACCGAGCTTGCAAGTCCTTGGCGGCGCGCCTATAATCTGCGGCGTCTCGCGGAGAGGCTGGTCTTTAACGGGCGGCCGCGGGCGTGAGGTTGAGAAACCCCGGCTGCGGGGTTTTTTGTTATCCGCGGTCGTCAGGCGGAACTTCGTGGGTGGGCCTTGGGCCCTTTTTTTGTTTGCAGTGCCGTGATGGTCAAGGAACCCTTCAACCTGCGCGAGTTGCTGGAACCCGCGATTCACGCCCTGGGATGCGAGCTGGTGGGGGTCGAGTATCACCCCAGCGGCAGGCACAGCGTGCTGCGCATCTACATAGACAGGCCGGAAGGCGTGACCCTGGACGACTGCCAGGCAGTCAGTCATCAGGTGAGCGGCATTCTCGATGTCGAGGATCCGGTGCCGGGACAGTACACCCTGGAGGTGTCCTCGCCGGGGCTGGACCGGCCGCTGTTCCGGCGCGAGGATTTCGAGCGTTTCTCGGGTGAGGCCGTGCAGCTTCGGATGCAGGTCCCGGTGGAGGGGCGGCGCAGGTTCAGCGGTACGCTGCGCGGTCTGGCCGATGATGCGGTCGTGATAGAGCTGGACGATGGCGGCGAGATACGTCTGCCGCTGGAACAGGTGGAACAGGCGCGACTGCGGCCTGAGTGGTAAGCGATTTCAATGACCCGACAAGGGTGAACTTTCGACTGGCGATCGGGTAGTCGGAGAGCGGTAGTGATGAACAAAGAGATTCTGATGGTGGTGGACGCCGTTTCCAACGAGAAGGGCGTCGACAAGGAAGTGATCTTCGAGGCGATCGAGGCGGCACTGGCCTCGGCGACGCGCAAGCGCCATGGCGGCGAGATCGACGCGCGAGTGAAGATCGACCGCGAGACAGGCGACTACGAGACCTTCCGCCGCTGGCTGGTGGTGGACGACGAGGACGAGAACTTCGAGTCGCCCGAGCGTCAGGTGCTCTATACGCGTGCCCAGCAGCTCAAGCCGGGCATCCAGGTCGGTGAGTACATCGAGGAGCCGATCGAATCCGTCGAATTCGGTCGCATCGCGGCCCAGACCGCCAAGCAGGTCATCGTGCAGAAGGTGCGCGAGGCCGAGCGCGAACAGGTGGTCGAGGCCTACAAGGATCGCCAGGGCGAGCTGGTCACCGGCATCGTCAAGCGCGTCGATCGCGGCAACGTGTTTCTGGACCTGGGCGGCAACGCCGAGGCCTTCATCCCGCGCGAGGAAATGATACCGCGCGAGTCCGTGCGCCCCGGCGATCGCCTGCGTGGCTGGCTCAAGGAAGTGCGTTCCGAGCCGCGCGGACCGCAGCTCTTTGTCAGCCGCACCGCGCCCGAGTTCCTGATCGAGCTGTTCAAGCTCGAGGTGCCGGAGGTCGGGCAGGACCTGATCGAGATCCTGGGCGCCGCCCGCGATCCGGGCATGCGCGCCAAGATCGCCGTGCGTTCGCTGGATCCGCGCATCGATCCGGTCGGTGCCTGCGTCGGCATGCGCGGTTCGCGGGTACAGGCTGTCTCCAATGAGCTGGCCGGAGAGCGCATCGACATCATTTTGTATGACGACAACCCGGCCCAGTTCGTGATCAACGCCATGTCGCCGGCCGAGGTGGTCTCTATCGTGGTCGACGAGGATGCGCACAGCATGGATATCGCGGTGGCCGAGGAACAACTGTCACAGGCCATCGGCCGCGGTGGTCAGAACATCCGCCTGGCCAGCCAGTTGACGGGCTGGACACTGAATGTGATGACCGTGGCCGAAATGGAGGAGAAGGCCGAGCGCGAGGCGCAGGAGCTGCAGCAGATGTTCATGGAACAGCTCGACGTGGACGAGGAGGTGGCTGCCATCCTGGTGCAGGAGGGTTTCTCCAGCATTGAGGAAGTGGCCTACGTGCCGGCCGCCGAGCTGCTGGAGGTCGAGGAATTCGACGAGGGCATTGTCGAGGAGCTGCGCGGGCGGGCACGTGACGTGCTGCTGACCCGCGCCATCCAGAGCGAGGAGCAGCTGGCCGAGGTCGCGCCGGCCCAGGATCTGCTGGAGCTGGAAGGCATGGATCGGGATCTGGCCTACAAGCTGGCCGCGCGCGGCGTGGTGACCCAGGAAGACCTGGCGGAACTCGCGGTCGATGAACTCATGGAAGTGGAAGGAATGGACGAAGAGCGTGCTGCGCAGTTGATCATGGCGGCACGGGCGCCCTGGTTTGCCGAGGAACAGCAGAGCAGCTGAGCGGAATCTTCGGGAGAAGAGAGATTATGGCGGAAGTAACGGTTAAGCAATTCGCAGAGGTGGTGGGCATTCCGGTCGACAAGCTGATCAGTCAGCTTGGCGATGCGGGCATTTCCGTGGGCGGCGCCGACGATACCATCACCGATGACGAAAAGATGGAATTGCTGACCTACCTGCGCAGGAGCCACGGCAAGCAGGCGGCACCGGTCGCCGAGCCGAAGAAGATCACGCTCAAGCGCAAGATGCACAGCGAGCTGAAGGTGTCCGTATCCCAGGGTCGGCAGACGGCGACCAAGACGGTGACCGTCGAGGTGCGCAAGAAGCGCACCTACGTCAAGCGCAGCGCGGTGCTCGAGGAAGAGGCCAGGCGTGCCGAGGAAGAGGCCGCGCGCCGCGCCCGGGAGGAGGCTGCGCAGGAAGAGGCCCGCCGTGCGCTGGAGGAAAAGCGTAAGGCGAAGGAGGCCGAGGCCAGGGCGGCCGAGGAAGAGGAAGCACGCCGCCGCGCCGAGGAAGAGGCCGCGCGTCGCCAGGAGCTGGAGAAGCGCCTGGCCGAGGAAAAGGCACGTCTCGCTGCCGAGGAAGAGGCCAAGCGCAAGGCCGAGCAGGAGGCCGCCGCCCAGCGCGAGCAGGCCGGGCGCAAGCCGGGCAAGGGTCGTCGTGACGAGGGCGAGGGCCGCAAGGGTCGCTATGGCCGCGAGGAACTGCACGTTGCCGCCGACAAGAGCGGGCGGCGGCGCAAGAAGAAGGGCCGTACCCGTGACGTGTCGCTGCAGGCGACGGAGCGCCATGGCTTTGCCAAGCCGACGGCGCCGGTGGTGCGGGAGGTGGCCATCCCCGAGACCATCAAGGTTTCCGAGCTGGCCCAGAAGATGTCGATCAAGGCGGCCGAGCTGATCAAGGAACTCATGAAGCTCGGCATCATGGCCACCATCAACGAGGTGCTGGACCAGGAGACCGCCGTGCTGGTGGTCGAGGAGCTGGGGCACAAGGCCAAGCCGCTCAAGGAAAACGAGCTGGAAGAGGATCTGGTGGTCACCGAGGTCGAGGGCGAGAAGGTGCCGCGTCCGCCGGTGGTCACCATCATGGGCCATGTCGATCACGGCAAGACCTCGCTGCTGGACTACATTCGTCGTGCCAAGGTGGCGGCGGGCGAGGCCGGCGGCATCACCCAGCACATCGGCGCCTATCACGTCGATACCCCCAAGGGCACCGTGACCTTCCTCGACACGCCCGGCCACGCGGCCTTCACCGCGATGCGCGCGCGCGGTGCCCAGGTCACCGATATCGTGGTGCTGGTGGTGGCCGCCGACGACGGCGTGATGCCGCAGACAGAGGAGGCCATTCAGCATGCCAAGGCCGCCGGGGTGCCGCTGGTGGTGGCGGTGAACAAGATCGACAAGCCCGAGGCCGATCCCGACCGGGTGAAGAACGAGCTGGCGCAGCGCGAGGTCATCCCCGAGGACTGGGGCGGTGACACCCAGTTCGTGCATGTCTCCGCCAAGACCGGCGAGGGTGTCGACGAGCTGCTCGATGCCATTCTGCTCCAGTCAGAGGTGATGGAACTCACCGCCGTCAAGGATTGCCCGGCGACCGGCGTGATCATCGAATCCAGCCTCGACAAGGGCCGGGGACCGGTCGCGACCGTGCTGGTGCGCAACGGCGTGCTCCACAAGGGCGACATCATCCTCAGCGGTCGAGAATACGGTCGCGTGCGTGCCATGTTCGACGAGAACGGCAAGCCCATCGAGGAAGCCGGGCCGGCCATGCCGGCGCTGGTGCTCGGCCTGTCGGGCACACCCAACGCCGGCGACGAGGTGGTGGTGGTCAACGACGAACGCAAGGCGCGCGAGGTTGCGCTGTTCCGCCAGGGCAAGTACCGCGATCACCGCCTGGCGCGTCAGAAGCAGGCCAAGCTCGAGGAAATGTTCTCGCAGATGACCGAGGGCGAGGTTGCCGAGCTGAATCTGGTGGTCAAGGCCGATGTGCAGGGCAGCCTGGAGGCACTGCGCGACGCACTGACCAAGCTGTCCACCGACGAGGTGCGGGTGAAGGTCGTGGCCGGCGGTGTCGGCGGCATCACCGAATCCGACGTCAACCTGGCTCTGGCCTCGAAAGCCATCGTCATCGGCTTCAACGTGCGCGCCGATGCCGCGGCACGGCGGTTGGCAGAGGAACAGGGTCTGGACCTGCGCTACTACAGTGTCATCTACAACGTCATCGACGACGTCAAGCAGGCGATCTCCGGCATGTTGTCGCCGGAGGTTCGCGAGGAAATCATCGGCCTGGCCGAGGTGCGCGACGTGTTCCGCTCGTCCAAGCTCGGCGCCATCGCCGGCTGCATGGTGGTGGAGGGCGTGGTGCGCCGCAACGCGCCCATCCGCGTGCTGCGCGACAATGTCGTCATATTCGAGGGCGAGCTGGAGTCCCTGCGCCGGCACAAGGACGACGTCAACGAGGTGCGCGCCGGTACCGAGTGCGGCATCGGCGTGAAGGATTACAACGACGTCAAGGCCGGCGACCAGATCGAGGTCTTCGAGCGCAAGGAGGTGGCGCGGACCCTCTGAGGCCCGCCCACCGCCGCGGACAGGCCCATGCCGAGAGACTATCCCCGCACCCGCCGTGTTGGCGAGCAGTTGCGCCGCGAGCTGTCGGAACTGATCCGCGACGAGCTCAAGGATCCGCGGCTGGGCATGGTGACGGTGTCCGACGTCGAGGTTTCGCGCGATCTGGCGCATGCGCGTGTCTATGTCACCGTGCTCGGCGACCAGGTCGCCCGCAAGGAGAGCCTCGCCGCCCTGCGCAGCGCGGCCGGGTTTCTGCGTCGGGCGCTGGGCCAGCGCATGAAGCTGCGCACCGTGCCCGAGCTGCGCTTCCTCTACGACGAATCCATCGAGGAAGGCAGCCGGCTGGACGCCCTGATCGATGCCGCCCTGGCCGAGGATGCGGCCAAGCGCCGTCCCGAGTGAAGGTGACCATCCCAGTTTCCCGTCAGTTTCCGAGGTAAGCAGCGAACATGGCACGTCGACGCCAGAAGGGCCGGAGTGTCAACGGCATCCTGCTGTTGGACAAGCCGGAGGGCATTACATCGAACGAGGCGCTGCAGGTGGTCAAGCACCTGTACAACGCGCGCAAGGCCGGCCACACCGGGAGCCTGGACCCGCTGGCCAGCGGGCTGCTGCCCATCTGTCTGGGCGAGGCCACCAAGGTATCCGGTTTCCTGCTGGATGCGGACAAGCACTACCGGGTCCGCTGTCGGCTGGGCGAGCGCACCACCACTGGCGACGCCGAGGGGGAGGTGGTGGAGACGCGGCCGGTCGAGGGCGTGGACGAGGCCCGGCTGCGCGAGGTGCTGGGCGGCTTCCTCGGCGAGATCGAGCAGGTTCCGCCCATGTATTCGGCGGTCAAGCATCAGGGCCAGCGCCTGTACAAGCTGGCGCGGGAGGGCAAGGAGGTCGAGCGCGAGCCGCGCAAGGTGACCATCCATCGCCTGGAGCTGACCGGCTTCGAGCCGCCGTTCTTCGATATCGATGTCCACTGCAGCAAGGGCACCTATATTCGCACCCTGGCCGAGGACATCGGCGAGGCCCTGGGCTGTGGCGCCCACGTGGCCGCCCTGCGCCGAACCGGCGTCGGTCCCTACGACGGCAGCCACATGATTCCGCTGGAAGAATTACGGCGGCTGGCGAAATCCGGCGGGCACGCCGCGCTCGACGAGCGGCTGCTGCCGATCGAGAGCGCCCTGACCCAGTGGCCGGACGTGCAGCTCAACAGCGACGCCGCCTTCTACGTCCGCCAGGGGCAGCCGGTGCAGGTGCCGCGCGCGCCCACGAGCGGCTGGGTGCGGCTGTACGAGGGCGAGGGTCGCTTCCTGGGCATGGGCCAGATCCTCGACGACGGCCGGGTGGCCCCCAAGCGCCTGATGAACGCCCGCTGAGGCCCGCTGGAAAATCTTGTTCCGCCGGGGGTGGGCGGCTACAATATGCCGCTTTGAAATCCGGGGCTTGCGACTGGCCCCCTCTGGGAGTAACCGAAAGATGTCTCTGACTGCAGAACAGAAAGGCGAGATCGTCAAGAATTATCAGCTGGCGCCCGGTGATACCGGTTCGCCCGAGGTGCAGGTCGCACTGCTGACCGCACGCATCCAGCACCTGACCGACCACTTCGCGACCCACAAGCAGGATTTCCATTCCCGCCGCGGTCTCCTGCGTCTGGTCAACCAGCGCCGCAAGCTGCTGGACTACCTCAAGCGCAAGGATTCCAGGCGCTACCAGGATCTCATCGCCCGCCTCGGCCTGCGTCGCTGATCGACGCGGCAACCGGGCGCTGCGTCCCGCCGCGCACTCATCAGGCAAGGAACAGGAAATCACCGTGAAGCTCGAGCCTATCAAGAAGTCCTTCAAGTTCGGTGACCACACGGTCACGCTGGAAACCGGAGAAATCGCCCGCCAGGCCACTGGCGCCGTGCTGGTCAACATGGACGACACCGTCGTCCTGGTCACGGCAGTCGGCATGAAGAAGGCGGCGGAAGGTCGCGACTTCTTCCCGCTCACGGTCGATTACCAGGAACGCACCTACTCGGCCGGCAAGATCCCCGGCGGCTTCTTCCGCCGCGAGGGCCGACCCAGTGAAAACGAGATCCTGGTTTCCCGCCTGATCGATCGCCCCATCCGTCCGCTGTTTCCCAAGGGCTTCACCAACGAAGTCCAGATCATCGCCACCGTCAAGTCGCTCAATCCCGAGGTCGATCCCGACATCCCGGCGCTGCTGGGGGCCTCGGCGGCCCTGGCCATCTCCGGCATGCCCTTCAACGGCCCCGTCGGTGCGGCCCGGGTCGGCTACGCCGACGGCAACTACATTCTCAATCCCACCAAGACCCAGCTCGAGACCTCCCAGCTCGATCTGGTCGTCGCGGGCACCGAGAGCGCGGTGCTGATGGTGGAGTCCGAGGCGAAGGAGCTGCCCGAGGATGTGATGCTGGGCGCGGTGATGTTCGGTCACGAGGCCTTCCAGGCCGCCATCAAGGCCATCAACGAGCTGAAGGCCGAGGCCGGCAAGCCGGCCTGGGACTGGCAGGCGCCGGAGGCCGACACCGCGCTGGCCGATGCCGTGGCCGCCGCCGGCGAGGCCGCCATCACCGAGGCCTACCAGATCGCGGACAAGCAGGACCGCTATGCGCGGCTGGACGCCATTCGCGACGAAATCACGGACAAACTCAGCGCCGAGGAAGCCGATCCCCGGTTTGAGCCGGAGGCCGTCCGCAGCGCCATCGAGTCGCTGGAAAAGCGCATCGTCCGCGGCCGCATCCTGGCAGGCGAAAAGCGCATCGACGGCCGCGACACCCGCACGGTGCGGCCTATCCATATTCGTACCGGCGTGCTGCCGCGCGTGCACGGTTCGGCGTTGTTCACCCGTGGCGAGACGCAGGCACTGGTCATCACCACCTTGGGTACGGCACGGGACGCACAGATCATCGATGCCATCCAGGGCGAGCGGCGTGAGCACTTCATGCTGCATTACAACTTCCCGCCCTTCTGCGTGGGCGAGACCGGCCGCGTGGGCAGTCCCAAGCGCCGCGAGATCGGCCACGGTCGCCTGGCCAAGCGCGGTGTCGCCGCGGTCATGCCCAGCGAGGAAGAGTTCCCCTACAGCATTCGCGTGGTGTCGGAGATCACCGAATCCAACGGTTCCAGCTCCATGGCCTCGGTCTGCGGCAGCTCGCTGTCGATGATGGATGCCGGTGTGCCGCTGAAGGCGCCAGTGGCCGGTGTGGCCATGGGCCTGATCAAGGAGGGCGACAAGTTCGCCGTGCTCACCGACATCATGGGCGACGAGGATCACCTCGGCGACATGGACTTCAAGGTGGCTGGTACCAGCGATGGCGTGACCGCGCTGCAGATGGACATCAAGATCGACGGCATCACCAGGGAAATCATGCAGACCGCGCTGGCCCAGGCCAACGAGGCGCGCATGCATATCCTCGGCGAGATGAACAAGGTCATCTCCGCGCCGCGCCAGACCATGTCGGACTATGCGCCGCGTTACATCACCTTCAAGATCAATCCCGATCGCATCCGCGACGTGATCGGCAAGGGTGGCGCGACCATTCGTTCGATTACCGAGGAAACGGGTACCAGCATCGACATCTCCGACGACGGCATGGTCAAGATCGCCTCCGTGGATGCCGCCGCCGGCGAGGCCGCGCGCAAGCGTGTGGAGGAGCTGACCGCGGACGTCGAGGTGGGCAAGGTCTACGAGGGCAAGGTTGCCAAGCTCATGGACTTCGGTGCCTTCGTGACCATCCTGCCCGGCAAGGACGGGCTGGTGCACATCTCGCAGATTTCCGACGAGCGGGTGCAGAACGTCAGCGACAAGCTGTCGGAAGGCGACATCGTCAAGGTGAAGGTGCTGGAGGTCGACAAGCAGGGCCGCATCCGCCTGAGCATGAAGGCGGTGGATCAGTCCTGACGGTCGGCTCATGCCGGAGACGACAAAAAGGGGAGCCTTGGGGCTCCCTTTTTCGTTGTGCTCCTAACCGAGCCCGCTGGTGACCAGAAAGTCCTGGAAGGCCCTCGCCGCCGCGGTCTGGATCTTTTTCTCGGGGCGCACCACATACCACTGTCGCTGCAGGGGCAGGCCGACGACGTCGAGCATGGCGATCTCGCCGCTGGCCAGCTCCGCCTGCACCGCGCTCTTGGAAATGATGGAGATGCCAAGGCCCGCTGCCACGGTCTGCTTGACGGCCTCGTTACTGCCCAGTTCCAGGCGAACGCTGAGCGGCACCTCGTGTTCGAGGAAGAAGCTCTCGCAGGCCAGCCGCGTGCCCGAACCCTGCTCACGCGCGATGAAGGATTCGCCGCCGAGCTGTTTCGGCCGGATCCGCTTGCGCCCGACCAGCGGGTGATCGGGGTAGGCTATGGCCACCAGCGGATTCTCCGCGAAGGGTTCGGCAAAGATGCGGGTGCTGTCCGGCGGCTGACCCAGGATGTAGAGATCGTCTTCGTTGCGACTCAGCCGGTCGAGGATGGCCTCGCGGTTGCCCACGAACAGGGATACGTCCAGGCCCGGATATTCGCGCGAGAATTCGCCGAGCAGGCGCGGTATGAAGTACTGGGCCGTGGTCAGCGCGGCCAGATGCAGGCTGCCCTTGTGCAGGCCTTCCATGGCAGCGAGATCCTGGGACAGCAGTTCCAGGCGGTCGAAGATGTCCCGGCAGGCGGCGGCAACCACCTTGCCGGTCTCGGTCAGATAAAGTTGCTTGCCCACCTGCTCGAGCAAGGGTTCACCGACGGCCTCGGCAAGCTGCTTAACCTGGATGGACACGGCAGGTGGCGTGAGATGCATCGCGCGGGCGGTCTGGGCCACGCTCATGTGGCGCGCGAGGGTATTGAAGATCTTGAGCTGGTGCAGGGTAGCGTGATGGAGTGACATGGATCGGGTAGTCTGAATATTAATGTGGGATTAAATGATCCCATAAATTTAATTAACTTAAATTTAAGTATAGCCTGACGCAGAATGCAAGGCGCCCACGGGGTGGTGTGGCCAATGCAGCCGCCGGCCGGTGTGGACCGCATGCGCAGAATCTGCGGCCAGCGGCAGCGGGTGCCTGGAGGGGACACCTGTGCAGCAACTGCTACTTCTTCTGCCGCTGACGCCGCTGCTCTCGGCCTTGGCCGGCCTGCTGGCCGGACCTGCGCAGGGCCGGCGGGTGGCGCGAATCAGTCTCTGGGGCGCGGCTCTGGCATTCGGCCTGTCCGTGCTGTTGCTGGCGGCACGCGTGCTGGGCGACGCCGATGTCGTCGCGGCACTGCCGGGGGACTGGCCCTTTCTCCGGCTCGATCCACTGGGCGCGCTGATGGCCTGGGTGATCGCCGGCATCAGCCTGATCGTCCACGCCTACTCGGTGCGTTACATGGCCGAGGAACCCGGCCTGCCGCGCTATTTCATCCTGCTCGACCTTCTGGTTACCGCACTGTATGCCATGGTACTCGCCGGTGACCTGCTCACCCTGCTGGTGTCCTGGAACCTGATCGGCATCCTGCTGTTCTTCCTGCTGGGACACAATGTCAACAGTCGTGCCGCGAGCCGTTACGCGGGCTGGAGCCTGCTCACCTACCGGCTCGGGGATCTGCCGCTGATCCTGGCAGCGGCGCTGTTGTTCCAGGCTTATGGAACCTTTGATCTGGGCGCCATTTTCGATGCACTGCAGGCCGATCCCGGGCGTACCACCCTGGGTGGCTACCGGCTGGCCGAGGTGGTTGCGATGCTGGTGTCCATCTCCGCCTTCGCTCGCTCCGCCCAGTTCGTGCTGCATGCCTGGCTCCCCTACACGATGGAAGGACCCACACCCGTTTCGGCGCTGATGCATGCAGGCATCGTCAACGCCGGCGGTTTCATCATCAACCGTTTCGCGCCGGTGTTCATCCACACCACCGAGGTGCTGCACTGGCTGTTCCTGATCGGCCTGGTCACGGCCATTGCCGGTTCCATTCTCATGCTCGGACAGAACGACATCAAGAAATCGCTGGGCTATTCGACCATGGGGCAGATGGGCTTCATGATCATGGAATGTGGTGTGGGAGCCTTCTCTCTGGCCATCTATCACCTGATCGCACATGGCATCTTCAAGGGTACGCTGTTCCTCGGTGCCGGCAGCATCATCAACGAGGCGCGGCGCAGCGACGGCGTACCCAAGGATCCGCTCTATACCTTCGTGGTCGAACGCAGGCTGGCGGCCAGGAGACCGCCGTGGCTGTTGATGGCGCTGATGACGCTGGCAGTGCCTTCGTTCATTCTCGGCCTGGCCCACTGGATGGTGGACCAGGAGATCCTGCAAAAGCAGGGCGCCATCGTGCTGCTGTTCTTCGGCTGGGTCACCGGCGCCCAGTTGCTGTTTTCCACCTACAAGATGAAGACCGCGAACCTGCCCAGGCTGCTGGCCCTGATCATATTCTCGTTCACCATCGTGGTGATCGGCTACACGCTGGTTGCCCATGTGTTCGACCTCTTTCTTTATCCCGATCCGGAGATGCGCGCCGCGCTCTATGCCGCAGCAAACATCGACCTGTTCCTGTTCGAGCTGGTACTGGCCATGATCGCCGTCATCGTGGTGCTGGGCTGGCTGCTGGCCTACTACGCGGACCAGAGAGGCGGGGTGCGGTCGGCCCGGCTGTCGTCACTCTGGCTACGTTTCTATGCCCTGGTGTCGAGGGAATTCTATGTGCCGGACATCTACGGTCTCGTATCGCACTGGATGCTCAAGGTGGCGGAGCGCATCAATCGCCGCCTGAGGTGGCTGTGACATGAGCTGGCGGGAACTGGTGCCACTGGCCGTTCTGCTCCCTTTGTTTCCGGCCAGCATGCTGCCGAGTCTGCTCATGCAGCATGTCCGCAACGCCTGGGTCGCAGGCTTGTTTCTGTTGATCTGGTCGCAGGCGGGTGTGGGCCTGCTGCTTTGGCTGCAACCGGACGTGCCCCAGTGGCTGCAGTGGTGGGCGTTTGCGACTGCCTTTCTATATGGTTTTCGCGCCCTGGTACTCAATGAGGTTTCGGAATGGACCGGCTTCATGTTCGTGTCCCTGCTGGCCCTGTTCTGGTTCTTGCCCGTCGAGCGCATCCCGGCACCGGAGGCCCATATGCTTGCCCTGGTTGCGGTGGCGCCCCTGGTCGTTCTGCGCACGCTTTCCGGTCTGATGGCGGCCCGGTTCGGTTCTGCCTACCTGGGCCTGGTGGGGGGGCTGGTGCACGGTTACCCACGCCTGTCCGGTCTGGTCGCGCTCGGCATTCTGGCAGCCATTGCGACGCCGCCTTTCCCGCTGTTCTTCCATTTGGTCGAGCTGCTTGGGCTGTTGCCCTTTTCGATGGCGGTTGCTCTGGTGACGGTCTGGTATTTCTGGGGCTGGGCGGGGGTGCGCCTGCTGCAACGGCTGGTTCTGGGGCCGGAACAGTGGCCGCAATACGGCATCGGCAGGGGGACACCCGATCTGTCACGTGCGGGGATGTGGACCCTGGCGTCGGTCTTTGTCGGCCTGGCGGTCATCGGATTGCGTGAGGCCATGCAGCTCGCGGGGGCAGGCTGATGACGAGTGAACTCGGACAGCGGCTGAGGATTCGCAGCCTGGTGTATGTCGCCGGGGAACAGATTCCCTATTTCTGGCCCATGCGCGCCTTCATTCATCACAACCCCCTGCATGGCTTCGAAGACCGCAACTTTGCCGAGGCGGTACGCGAGGGTACCGCACTGTTCCATGCCCGGGGTTATCTGGCTCGCGAGCAATACCAGCGCTACCTGGCACAGGGCAGGATAGACCGGGACCACCTGCGTCGCGAGATTGCCGCCTTTGTCGAGGACGATGGCGAGATTCTCGGCAGGCCGGTGCTCGACTGGGCGCTGGTGGATCTGACCGATGAGCCGGAACCGGTCGGCTGGGGGGATACCCGGGTAATCGGCGCGGAGGACCTGGCCGCCCTGTTGCAGGGCAGGCCATTGCCCGCGCGGCCGCTGCGGCGCGAGGCCTTGCGGCAGGAACTGGAGGCACGCTTTCTGAGCGGGATGCCGCTGTACGAGGTGCTCGACGCCCTGTTCGGCACGGAACTGGGTGCCGAACTGGACGAGTTGGTGATCAAGAGCTGCCTCGATTTCTTCGACGAGGGTCAGTCGGTCTGGGGCATGCCCGAACGGGAACAGGGATTCTTTCGTGCCTGGCGGGCGGTGGCGCTGCGCAACGGGCGCCTGTTCCTCAAGGGCCTGCACCTGCGGGAAGTCATGGGTGAAGCGGATGCCCCGGAGCAGGTGATTGCCCAGGTGATGTCGCGGCTCGGTATCCCCGAACTGCTGTGGCAGGATTACCTGCGTCGCGAGATCGCACGCCTGCATGGCTGGGCGGGTTTCATCCGCTGGCGTTCGTCCGCCGCGCATTACCATTGGGCCCAGCGTTATCCCGCCGATCTGGTCGACTATGTCGCCGTCCGCCTGCTGTTCTCGGCGGCGCTTCTGCGCGAGGCGTCGCGCCACGGCCTGCCCGCCGACTACCCCGCCTTGCGGGCCTGGATGCGCGCGGAGCCCGAAGCCCTGTTTCTGCGCGAAGAGCTTTACGGGAGGCATGCGGTGCCTGCCCTGGCGGGGCGGGTCGAGCGTACCCTGTTACTTGGCCGGCGTCCCGGGATCGAGGCCCTGTTCGCCGAGTACATGGGTCACAAGCGCGAGCTGGAGGCACGGACCGTGGGGACCCGGCTGACGTCGCTGGGCGAGCGCCTGGGTGTCGCCGCGGTGCTGTCCCGTTTGCCCGCAGCGGAACTCGACCGTCTGTTGCGGGCCCTGGACCGGGTGGAGCGCAACGAAGGTCAGTGCTGGCTGCGCGCCATGGAGGCGCATGCCATCGACCGGCTGGTCGCTGGCGTGACCCCGGATGCCCGGGAACGTCGGGAGAAACGGCCCTTCGCCCAGGCCCTGTTCTGCATCGACACCCGTTCCGAGCGCATTCGCCGTCAACTGGAAGCCGCGGGCGACTACCAGACCTTCGGCATTGCCGGTTTCTTCGGCGTGCCGCTCAGTTTCATCGAGATCGGCAAGGGCAGCGAGACGCACCTGTGCCCGGTTCTGCTCACGCCGCGCAATCTGGTCGTGGAGATTCCCGGTTTCGAGTATCGCGACGAGGCTGCCGTCACGGCCCTGGGCAAGGTGGTCCATGAACTGAAGGAATCCATCCTCACGCCCTTCGTGACCGTGGAAGCGATCGGCCTGCTGTTCGGTTTCGACATGATCGGCAAGACCCTGTTCCCGGCGCTCTATGGCCCCTGGCGCAAGCGTCTGGCGCCGAAACGGGGCATTACGCGGCTGCTGGTGGACAAGCTGAGCCGTGAACGGGCGGACTCCATCGTGCGCGCCGTGCAGCGGGCGGTGATCGAGAAGGCCGTCGAGCAGGATTTCGGACTCCGGCCCGAGCACATCACCGATGACACGGTGCGGACCCTGCGCGAGGCGGCCATGGGCAAGGCCGAGGTGGACCGCGCGGCGCTGGCGACTCTCGGGCTTGATGACGATGGCGTTGCCGATCTGGTAGAACGCCTGCGCGAGGTTTATCTGATCAATCCGGCCTTCGTGCGGGTGCAGATGGAGCGTCTGGGCCGGATCGGTTTCACCGTCGACGAGCAGGCCGGCTATGTGGCGACGGCGTTGCGTTCCATCGGCCTGACCAGCGGCTTTTCCCGTTTCGTGCTGCTGGTCGGTCATGGCAGCACCTCCGAGAACAACCCCTATGAATCGGCCCTCGATTGTGGCGCCTGCGGCGGTAACCATGGACTGGTGAACGCCCGCGTGCTTGCGCAGATGGCCAACAGCCCCCAGGTGCGCCGGCGCCTGCGGCGGCAGGGTATCGACATACCGGACGACACCTGGTTCATGCCGGCGCTGCACGATACCACCACCGACGAGATCCGCCTGGAGGACGTGGAGTTGATTCCGCCGGCGCATCTCATCTATATCGAGCGCCTGCGCAACGGGCTCATCTCCGCCGCCCGCCTGTGTGCGGCCGAGCGCGTGCCCACGCTGGCCAGGGAGTCCGGGGCCGATGATCCTGCCCGCGCCTGGCGCATCGCCCGGCGCAATGCCCTGGACTGGTCGCAGGTGCGGCCGGAGTGGGGGCTGTCGGGGAATGCCTATTTCATCATCGGTCGGCGGGCCATCACTCGCGAGCTGCCGCTCCATGGCCGGGCCTTTCTGCATTCCTACGACTATCGACTGGATCCCCGGCGTCGGCTGCTGGAGAACATTCTCACCGGGCCGCTGGTGGTGGGGCAGTGGATCAACATGGAGCACTATTTCTCGACCGTGGACAACGAGCGCTTCGGCAGCGGCAGCAAGGTCTATCACAATGTCGCGGGTTGCTTCGGGGTCATGACCGGCAATCTCAGCGACCTGCGCACCGGGTTGCCGGCGCAGACGGTGCTCAGGGATGGCATGCCCTACCATGAACCCATGCGGCTGATCACCCTGGTCGAGGCCCCGCTGGCGCATGCCCGGCTTGCGCTGGAGGAGGTGGCCTCGGTCAAGCGTCTGGTACACAACGAATGGATCCGCTTCCTGGTGGTCGACCGGGAGGCCGGGAAGGTATGGGAATTCGACCGCGGCGACTGGCTGCAACGCCCCGGCCCCGAGAGCGGACGGCCGGGCGAATCCGTGGAGGCGGCATCATCATGAAAGAGCTGAATCTGACCCCCATCAAGAAACTGGAAATCATCATCGATGGTGAACATCGGGCCTTCGCGACCGACCTGCTCGATCGGGCCGGGGTCAAGGGCTACACCATCATCAACAATCTGTCGGGGAAGGGCAGTCACGGCTTCCATGCCGGGCACCTGATGTTCAACGAGGACGATGTGCTGATCATGATCATCGCTGCCGTCCCCGAGGAACTGGTCGAACCCATCCTCGAGGGCTTCTCGCCCTTCTTCAACAGCCATTCCGGGGTGGTGTTCGTGTCGGATATCCAGGTCACCCGGCTGGTCAAGTTCCGCGACTGAGGGTGGGGATAGCTGATTGAATCGCAAGGCAAAGGCAGGGAGTTATCCACAGCCTTGGGCAAACAATTAACTATCGTTAATCATAAAAATAAAAAACATTAACTTTTATTAAATCCTGTCCAGGCGCACAATCCCCCGCCAGCAAAGTTTCCAGAGATGCGGCGAACGCGCATTCGTGGTCATCCCGGATATTCCAAGTCACAACCTTCTACTTAGGAGAGCGAGCCGATGGCAAAAAACTACCAGGCGGGCGTTAAAGAGTACCGCGAAATGTATTGGACGCCGGACTATGTTCCGCTCGATACGGACCTGCTGGCCTGCTTCAAGTGCACCGGTCAGCCCGGCGTGCCCCGGGAAGAGGTTGCCGCGGCCGTGGCTGCCGAGTCCTCGACCGGTACCTGGAGTACCGTGTGGTCCGAGCTGCTGACCGACCTGGAGTACTACAAGGGCCGTGCCTACCGCATCGAGGACGTTCCGGGTGACTCCGAGTCCTTCTATGCCTTCATTGCCTATCCCATCGACCTGTTCGAGGAAGGCTCGGTGGTGAACGTGCTGACCTCGCTGGTCGGCAACGTGTTCGGCTTCAAGGCCCTCAAGCATCTGCGTCTGGAAGACATCCGCTTCCCGATCGCCTACATCAAGACCTGCGGTGGCCCGCCGGCCGGCATCCAGGTCGAGCGCGACCGCTTCAACAAGTACGGTCGTCCGATGCTGGGCTGCACCATCAAGCCCAAGCTGGGCCTGTCGGCCAAGAACTACGGCCGTGCGGTGTATGAGTGTCTGCGCGGCGGCCTGGACCTGACCAAGGACGACGAGAACGTCAACTCCCAGCCCTTCATGCGCTGGCGTGACCGTTTCGAGTTCGTCGCCGAGGCCGTGATGAAGGCCCAGGCCGAGACCGGCGAGCGCAAGGGTCACTACCTGAACGTCACCGCGTCCACGCCGGAAGAGATGTACAAGCGCGCCGAGTTCGCCAAGGAACTGGGCATGCCCATCATCATGCACGACTTCCTGACCGGCGGTTTCACCGCCAACACGGGTCTGGCCAACTGGTGCCGCGACAACGGCATGATGCTGCACATCCATCGCGCCATGCACGCGGTCATCGACCGTCATCCCAAGCACGGCATCCACTTCCGCGTGCTGGCCAAGTGTCTGCGCCTGTCCGGTGGCGATCACCTGCACACCGGTACCGTCGTCGGCAAGCTCGAGGGCGACCGCGCCGCCACCCTGGGCTTCGTCGATCAGCTGCGTGAGTCCTTCGTGCCGGAAGATCGTTCCCGTGGTGTGTTCTTCGATCAGGACTGGGGCTCCATGCCGGGCGTGTTCGCCGTGGCCTCCGGTGGCATCCACGTCTGGCACATGCCGGCGCTGGTCACCATCTTCGGCGACGACTCCGTGCTGCAGTTCGGTGGCGGCACGCAGGGTCATCCCTGGGGCAACGCTGCCGGTGCCGCGGCCAACCGCGTTGCGCTGGAAGCCTGCGTCAAGGCCCGCAACGAGGGCCGCGAGCTGGAGCGCGAGGGTGGCGACATCCTGCGCGAGGCGGCGCAGCACAGCCCCGAGCTGGCCATGGCCATGGAGACCTGGAAGGAGATCAAGTTCGAATTCGAGACCGTGGACAAGCTGGACGTCGGCTGATCGCCCGACTGCCACGAACTAGACCGTATCGAATCGAATCCAAGAGGACACTATCATGCAGAACGTTTCGGAAATGGGCGATTACGTCACCAAGCGCACCCTGGAAACCTTCGGCTTCCTGCCGAAGTTCTCCCAGGAAGAGGTCTACAAGCAGATCGCCTACATCCTGGCCCAGGGCTGGACGCCGGCCATCGAGCACGAGCATCCCAGCCAGGCCTTCAATCACTACTGGACCATGTGGAAGCTGCCGTTCTTCGGCGAGCAGGATCTGGCTCACGTGGTGGCCGAACTCGAGGCCTGCCACCGCGCCTATCCGGATCACCACATCCGTCTGCTGGGTTATGACAACTACACCCAGAGTCAGGGCCTGGCCTTCGTGGTCTACGAAGGTCGCGGCTGAGCCGCAGGCACTGATCGCCGCCCCCGTGCAAGGGGGCGGCCACCCGAATTTGAACCCACTTCAAACATGAAGGGTTTGTGATGGCACAGACTGCAAACACCTCTGCGGGCAGCGCCCGGCAGGCAGCCCTCGCCCGGCGTCGCGCCATGTCGACTCAGGGCAAGGCGGGCATCCAGTCGGCTTCCGCCGGCCGTACCGCCGCGCCGCGCGCCTCCGCCACCGGCAGCCAGCCGGTGGCCGCACCGACCGTGGCGGCACGGCCCGCCACCGCAACCGGTACCGGTGCGCGCGCCGCCTCCAGGGCGCGTCGCCGCGCCATGTCCGAACGGGGCAAGGCCGGGGTTCCGAGCAGCGACCGCCAGCGCAGCGAGATCCTGCGCAAGGGCGCTGGCGCCGCCAAGGCCGGCGGTCGCCGCGAGGGCGGCTGTGGCTGCGGCTGCAAGAAGGGCGAGGCACCCGCGGTGAGCGATACGCAGACCCCGAAGACTGAAGTGGTTGCACCCGCGGCACCTGCCGGAGGCGGCATGTTGCCGCGGATGCAGGTACGGGTGACTGCCAGCCCGGGTCGGGCAGCCTCCGTGGCGCGTCGCCGCGCGCTGTCGGCGCGTGGCAAGGCCGGTGTCAGCGCCAACGGCCTGACCCCGGCGCAGACCGCGCGGGCGGCCAATCCCAAGATGTCGGGTCGCGAGCTGGCCCAGGCGCTGCGGGCGCAGCGCAGCCAGCGTGGCAGCGCCGGCGAGAAGAAGCGTTCAGAGCCCGCCGGCCGCCGTCGTCCACGCAAGGCGGACAGCGCCGAAAAGGGTGCCGCCGATGCCTACTGGAAGGTGGGTGTCACCGAGACCTCGCATGGCCAGCAGGTAACCGGCACGATCGTCGGTCGCAGTGTCAAGACCACCGGGGACGAGCCCAGCACCTGCCGGACCATTACCGGTACCGAATACATGGGGGCCGACATATTCCGCGAGTTCTGCCAGGCCGAGCCGCCCGCCGCGCCCTCGAAGGTGCGCGTGACCTCGACCAGTCACGGGCGTTTCGTGACCGGTACCGAGGTCGGCCGCAGTCCCAAGGTCACCGGCGACGAGCCGGGTACCTGCAAGCAGGTCACCGGGACCGACTACCTCAGTGCCGACCAACTGCAGAGCTTCTGCGGTACCGGCGCGGAACCGACTCCGACCCGGATCACCGTATCCCACACGGCCAAGGGCAAGCCGGTCACCGGCAACAATGTCGGTCGTTCTCCGAAGGTGACGGGTGACGAGCCCGGTGCCGCCCGCGAACTCACCGGAACCCAGGTGATGGAGCCCGGCAACGGCGCCTACCCGTCCAAGGTGGGCGTGACCGAGACGGTCCGCGGCGGCCAGGTCACCGGAACCCTGGTAGGTCGCAGCGAGCGCGTCACCGGCGACGAGCCGGGTGCCTGCCGCAATGTTACCGGCGACGACTACATCGGTGCCGAGCAGTTCCAGCAGTTCTGTGGCACCAAGCCGGAACCGCAGGATGCCAAGGTGGGTCTGTCGCGCACGCTGAAGGGCAAGACGGTGAGCGGCACCATGACCAGTCACTCGCCGAAGATCACCGGTGACGAGCCTGGCCTGTGCAAGGCCATCACGGGTACGCCCTATGCCGGTGCCGAGCAGTACCGTGACTACTGCGAGCCCGAGCAGGCGCAGCTTGCCGAGGCCCGCGCGCCCGCACGCCGTGCCACGCCGGGCCCGGTGATGACCGGTATCCAGCCCGGCATCAATGGCAAGATGACCGGTGCCGAAAAGGGTGCCTGCGAGCCGCTGACCGGAACACCCTATGTGGGGGCCGACCAGTTTGCCCAGGCCTGTCCGACCGCGCCCGCCGAGCCGGGCAGCCCGGACTTCCCCCAGACCTTCGGCGAAGCACCCTGGGGCCAGTTCAGCGTCGAACCGCCGAGCCATGCCGCGGCCGTCGCGCGCGAGCCACACGGCGTGACCGGGACCCAGTACGAACGGGGCCAGATCACCGGCCCGTTCGACAAGGCCTCCGGCAAGGTCACCGGCACCGAGGAATTCCGTTTCGGTCGTGGCGCGCCCGCGCAGGCATCCACGCCCGAGCCGGCACCGATGGTGGACGGTCGCGTCAAGCCGCGTGTCAGTGGCGAAGGGATGGATGCGGGTCCGCGCATCACCGGAGATGACTGGGACCGTGGCGACCGTGTGACCGGCACCGAAGGCATGTCTGCGGTGCGGCGCAATCCAACCCGGCGTCCCGAGCGGGGTGCGACCAGCGCCATGCTGCCACCCAAGCGCAACGAAGAGGTCGCCGAGCCGGTGAGCAAGGTGACCGGCGGCAGCGGCAACACCGAAAAGGGTGCGCTCATTACCTATTCGGGAGGCGCGCGCGGCTGAGGGCCTGTCCCCCGCTGAGTCCGGCTTATGCATCACGCACGTCGCAACCGACCTCGCTCCCTGTCCTGGGCGATGCCGGGGCAGCAGCCCGGCACGCCCGGTACAGCCGCACCGGCGGCACCGGTGCGCCATGGCAGCGGACATCCGCTGGTGGCCGAGACGGAGAATGCGCGGCTGCGCGACTACGAGCAGCGGGTGAAGGCGTCATTCGACAACATCGTGCCGGTGCTCAAGCGCATCTCGGCGCTGCAGCACGAGGAAGACTTTGTCCCTCGCGCGCAGGCCATGGCCCGCGAGGCGTTGGGTTTCGAGCTGCCGGAAGCCGTGCTCGAGAACACCTGGGTGGAACCGCTGGACATGCGGCGGTTGTTTGCGGCCTGTGTGTTCGAGACCTATCACCGGTTCTGCGACGATTTCTTCCGCGCGGATCCGCTGGGTTTCGATTCGCGCGAGGAAGCGGCCTTCGAGCAGTTCCTGCAGGAGTGCGGATTCCATATCCTGGACATTTCGCCCTGTGCCGACGGCCGGCTTGCGCACCTGGTGCGTTACGTGCTTCGGCTGCCGCATCGCGCCGTGCGCCGCAAGTCCTACGCGGGCGCGATGTTCGATGTGGATGACAGCATCCAGAAATGGGTCGAAACGGAGATGCTCCGTTACCGGGAGGGGCGACCGAATACCGCGGATGCGCCCACCCGCTACCTGAAGGTGGTGGCCTACCACTTCAGCGAGATCGACCCCGACCATGGTGGTTGCGCCGCGCATGGATCGGATGCCCTGAAGGCGGCGACGGCGGGCCTCGACCGGCTGTATGCCTTCCAGCAGGCCATCGAGAACAGTTTCTGCTGTGGTGCCTCGATCGATCTGCTGCTGATTGGCGTGAACACGGACAACGATGCCATTCGCGTGCACGTGCCGGACGGGTCGGGACGGATGGATGTGGCCCGGTTTGTGGATGTCGAGGCCCTGTACGAGGCAACGCAAGGTGTTGCGCAGCAGTCGGCCCGCGATCGGGTCACGGCGGCCATCCGCGAGACGAGTCCGGATGTCGCCGAGGGCATGGCGCGGCTGATCGAGCGCCTGCTGATCGGCAACCTGTCGCAGATCGACTATGTGCGTCGGTACGAGGGTGGCAGCTATCCGGATGTGGATCATGCCGAGCGCTTCATCGGCGCCGGCATCGGTTTCGAGGAGATCCAGCTCCGCAACCTGACCTATTTTGCGTACCTGCGCACGGTGGAGGAAGCGGCAACCGATGTCGATGTCGGCATCAAGATCTTCAGGAAGCTGAATGTCTCGCGCGGTCTGCCGGTGCCTGTCGTGGTGCGATTCGATTATCACGGGCAGGTGCCAGGCGCACGGGAACGCGCGATCGAGCACTGCGGGCGGGTTGCCGGTGCGTTGCACCGCAGGTTTGAAGATCTGTCCCGCCAGGGTCTGCTGCACACCATGCAGGTGGTGCGTGATTGTGGTGGGTGTGGCCTGATCGAGGTGCTGAAACGTTCCATCGACGAGCCCACTGGGGCTTGCGGGGGTAGTGAGTGAAGATTTGTCAGGTTGTCAGGCCGCTGGTGGCGACGAACCGCATACCCGGCCTGGAGCACAAGCATTTGCAGGTGGTGCAGGACGGAAGCTCGCAGCTCGTCGCCGTGGACGCGGTGGGCTGCATTCCGGGTGACTGGGTGATCTGCGTCGGCAGCTCGGCGGCGCGCGAGGCGGCCGGCAGCAAGGAGTACCCCAGCGATCTGACCATCGTCGGCATCATCGATCACTGGCCGCCCGAGGAAGAAGGCGGGGCCTGATGGACATACTTCAGGTCGAAGGGCCGCTGGTCTGCACCCGTCGCATCGACGGCCTGAAGCAGATCAGCCTGCGCATCCTGAAGGACCGGCGCGGCAAGCGCGTGGTGGCCGTGGACACGGTGGGCGCGAGGGAAGGCAACTGGGTGTTCACGGTCAGCGGCTCGGCCGCACGGTATGCGGCGGGAGATTTCGAGATTCTCACCGATCTCACCATCGGCGGAATCATCGATCACTGGGAAGAGGGTATGGCATAGCAGCAGACGGTTCGGGAAGCGGATCCGGATCACGATTTCGAAAGTTCAATCGTTTTTGACTTAGCAGGAGACTGAAAAGATGGCCAACGAAAACTACGGCATTGCACTGGGAATGATCGAGACGCGCGGTCTGGTGCCCGCGATCGAGGCGGCAGACGCCATGACCAAGGCAGCGGAAGTACGCCTGATCGGCCGCGAATTCGTCGGTGGTGGCTATGTCACCGTGATGGTTCGTGGCGAGACGGGCGCGGTCAACGCTGCTGTTCGCGCTGGCGCCGATGCCTGCGAACGCGTGGGTGACGGCCTGGTGGCTGCCCACATCATTGCACGTCCCCACCGTGAGGTGGAGCCCGTTCTGCCCACCGGCAGCGCTGGCTGAACACTGACTGAACGAAGGTTTTTCAACTCAACTCAAGTACAGGAGTAAGGAACGATGGCCAACGATACCTACGGCATTGCACTCGGCATGATCGAGACCCGCGGGTTGGTGCCGGCAATCGAGGCGGCCGATGCCATGACCAAGGCAGCGGAAGTGCGCCTGATCGGTCGCGAATTCGTCGGTGGTGGCTATGTCACCGTGATGGTTCGTGGCGAGACGGGTGCCGTCAATGCTGCGGTTCGCGCCGGTGCCGACGCCTGCGAGCGCGTGGGTGACGGCCTGGTGGCTGCCCACATCATCGCGCGTCCGCACCGCGAGGTGGAGCCGGTCCTGCCCACGGGTTCGGCGGAAGCCTGATCCGGTACGGTTAAACTCAATCATCATACATTCAGGAGAAACACGATGGCCAATGATACCTATGGCATCGCGCTTGGCATGATCGAGACCCGTGGTCTGGTGCCGGCAATCGAGGCGGCAGACGCCATGACCAAGGCTGCCGAGGTGCGTCTGATCGGTCGCGAGTTCGTTGGTGGCGGCTATGTCACCGTGATGGTTCGTGGCGAGACGGGTGCCGTCAATGCTGCGGTTCGCGCCGGTGCCGATGCCTGCGAGCGTGTGGGTGACGGCCTGGTGGCTGCCCACATCATCGCGCGTCCCCATCGCGAGGTGGAGCCGGTACTGGAGCAGACGGGCAAGTCCCGCTCCTGAGCGGTCTGAGCGAACAGCCGATTGAGCAGTAACGGAGAGCAGGGCATGCCAGCATTCGGTATGGATCCGCGTATACTCGGCTATCTTGGCCGCGCGCTCAGCCTCGAGCTGTCGGCGGTCCAGAACTACAGTACCCAGGCCCGCCTGGCCGAGACCTGGGGGCTGGCCGATGCCGCGCGGCGATTCAAGACCGAAGCGGCAGAGGAGCTGGGGCATGTCGAGCGGGTCATCGGCAGGATGCTCGCCCTGGGTGCCGCCCCCAATGCTTCCATGCTGCGTCCGGCCGGCGTCGGACGCAATCTCCGCGAACTGCTCGAGTTCGATCATGCCTTCGAGAACGATCTGGTCGATCTGTACTCGGATGCGGTCGCCTATTCGTCGAGGATCGGAGACGCCGACAGCCGGGTGTTCTTCGAGGGGCTGCTGGCCGAAGAGAAGGCGCATGCGCGCGAACTCCAGACCTGGCTGGCCGAGCTTGAGGTCGGGGCAGCGGTTTGAGATCCGCGGAAGAGGAATCGGTGAGGGCAAGGCGTGCTTGATGACTGGCGTGAACACGAACGTCCGCCGAGGCTGGAGCGGCGCTATACCTTCGCAGGTTATCCCGAACTTCGGGAGTTTCTCGATCGCGCTGCGGAGATCTCGGAGGCAATGGATCTCTATCCGGATCTGAGCTTCGGCCGCGAGTATGTCAACGTGACCATCCACGGTTACGAAGAAGGGTTGACCGAGGCCTGTCGCGAGCTGGCGGACAAACTCGACGCCTTGCGCCAGAGCCTGGCGAAGGAGTAGGGCCGGCATGCCGACGATCGCGGTGGTTGGGAGCAAGGGCGGCGTCGGCAAGACCACCCTGGCGATCAACCTCGCGGCCGGTCTCGCACAGCGCGGGTCGGTGCTGTTGCTGGACGCCGATCCCCAGCAGTCGGCCTTTCAGTGGAGCCTGATCGACGAGCGCGAGAACACGCCGGCGGTGCTGGCCGAATCGGCACGCGTGGGAGACGCAGTTCCGGAGCTGGCATCGGACCAGGACTTCCTGGTGATCGATTGTCCGCCGGCGGTCAATGCGATGCAGACGCTGGAGGCGCTCCAGGTGGCGGATCTGGCCCTGGTTCCGGTTCAGCCTTCACCGATGGATCTGTGGGCCACGGTGCACATCGTCGAGACCATCGCCGGCGCCAGGGCGGTCAATCCCCGGCTCGGAGCCTCGTTGGTCATCAATCAGCTCGAGAGCCGGACCGTGCTCTCGCGGTTTGCGCGCATGGCGGTGGAAGAGCTGGAGCTGGACGTGACGGAGACGGCGATACGTCGTCGCGCCATCTACCGCAACAGTGTGCTGGAAGGCAGGACCGTATACGCGATGGGCAAGCGGGGCGAGCCGGCGGTTCTCGAAATGAACGCATTGATTGAAGAGGTTATTGGATCATGAGCGCATCCGACGATACCCAGAAGAAGCTGATCGATTCGATTCGCAAGACCAGACAGACGGCTGCCGCGAAGCCCGCGGCTGCCAAGGCGGCCGGGTCGTCGGCATCCAGGTCCGCCGCTTCCGGTTCCACCAGCAAGCGGCGTACCCGCAAGGCCCCGGCAAAGAGCGGCGGCGGCAAGTCTGCGCCGGCCAGCCAGGGTTATCAGGCCGGCCGCCGGGTCTGGCCCGACTGAATGCGCTGCCCGCCCCCGGCGCGGACGTGTGCTGTGCCGGGGCGTGGTCCTGAATCGGCGCTCCTTCCGAATCCTCGCGTCGAGACCCGGGCCGCCAGGGGCAGGCGGGCCGGCTGCGTTGTCTGCCGCCATTCGGAGTTCGGTCTAGATCGATGAATCAGTTTCTTCATACCATTTTCCCCTTTCTGCGCTGGTTTCCCCTGAGAATGGAAACCCTGCGCGCGGACCTGGTCGCGGGCGTGACCGTCGCCCTGATTCTGGTTCCGCAGAGCATGGCCTACGCTCAGCTTGCAGCGTTGCCCGTGGTCTACGGTCTCTACGCCTCCTTCGTGCCGGTCATCGTGGCCGCTCTGTGGGGCTCCTGCAGCCAGTTGCATACCGGCCCGGTCGCCATGCTGTCGCTGATGTCCGCGGCAGCGGTGCTGCCGCTGGCCACCCCGGGCAGCGAGGAATTCATTGCCCTGTCCATCATGCTGGCCTTCCTTGTCGGTGTGCTGCGTTTCGGGCTGGGTCTGTTTCGGCTCGGCGCGATCGTCAACCTGCTTTCCAGTCCGGTCATTGTCGGTTTTACCAATGCCGCGGCCCTGATCATCGGCCTGTCGCAGTTGAATAAGGTGCTGAATGTGCCCTTCCCCCGCTCGGATTCCTACCTGTCCGATCTTTGGGGGGTGATCGTGCAGATCCCCGATCTGCACTGGCCGACCCTGCTGTTTGCCGTCGGTACCTGGGTGTTGATCGCCGCACTGCGGCGCATCCGACCCAGTATCCCGGGCATCCTGGTTGCAGTTGTGGTGTCCACCCTGATCAGTGCGTTGGTCGGTTACGAGCAAAAGGCAAAGGTGTCCGCCGATGCCATTGCCGATCCCGGCATTCGGACTCATGTTCAGGATTATGCCGAGGCCCAGACGCGCATTCGCGAGCTGTCTGCCAGCATCTCCGCCAAGCGGCAGGAGGCCGACAGGCTGGTCGCCGAGAATACCCTCGAGGCGCGGGCGCATGCCGCCGAGGTCCGGGCGGCCGCCGAAGTGCTGCGCATGCGCATGGAGGCCCTGAAGACGGAAAACAACCGGCGCATCATCGAACTGCACGGCCAGCCTCTTGCCCGGGTGGGCCAGGGAGAGACGGTCCGCTTTGTGCCTTTCGCTGACGACTCCGGCGGCATTGGTGACGGTCGTCGGTGGCGGTTCAGCGGCATCGACGGCGAGGGCCGGGTCGTGCTGTCTGCCGGCGGCGCCGTGGTGGGCAATATTCCCGAGGGCCTGCCGACTTTCTCCCCGCCACACTTCGACTGGGCCTATCTGTTTGCCTTGTTGCCCTCGGCCATCGTGATGGCCCTGATCGGCTTCATGGAAGCGACTTCCATCTCCAAGGCCATTGCCCTCAAGAGTGGCGAGCGTGTCGATACCAGCAAGGAACTGGTGGGTCAGGGACTGGCCAATATCGCCGGCAGTTTCTTCGGGGCCTACACCGTCAGCGGTTCCTTTTCACGTTCCGCCGTGGCGGCCAAGGCAGGGGCGAAGACGGGTATGTTTGCCATCATCAGCGCTATTGCCGTGGTGCTGGTGCTGCTGTTCTTTACCCGCTATCTCTACCATCTGCCCCAGTCGGTGCTGGCGGTGATCGTCATGATGGCCGTGTTCGGGTTGATCCGGGTAGAACCCCTGATCGATGCCTGGCGCGTCGATCGCGTCGGCGCCGTGATCGGCCTGGTGACCTTCGGCGCCACCCTGGCGATGGCGCCGTCGATCGCCAACGGCATTCTGGTCGGCGTGCTGCTCACGGTGCTTCATTATCTGATTCGTACCATGCGGCCGCGTGCCGAGGTCGTGGCCATGAAACCGGACGGAACGCTCGGCGGCGCACGCACCCATGGCTTGCAGCCGCTGTCGCGCTGCTTCGTCCCCGTGCGCTTCGACGGCGTGCTGACTTTCGTCAATGTCGCCTATTTCGAGGATATCATTCTCGAGGCACATGCGGAGTTTCCCGACGCGCGTGCCATCCTGGTCATCGGCAGCGGCATCAATGACATAGACGCCTCGGGTATCGAAAAGGTACGCGAGGTCGCGCGACGGCTGCGTGACAACGGGGTAAGGCTGATGTTCAGCGGCCTGAAACACCAGGTCCGCGAGGCCTTCCGCAAGGCGCATGTTGACGAGGAGCTGGGGGAGTCGGCCTTCTTCGTGGACAAGCGTTCGGCCATCAGCAAGCTTTCCGAGCAGTTCGCCGCCTGCGAGAGCGAAATCTCGGAACGCGAGAAGGCGGGGGCGCAGTGACGGGCAGGGACGACAAGTCAGCGGACCTGAAGACAGGGTGATCACATGAGCATCACCCTGCGCACTTATGTCTACATCGATTCCTTGCAGCCGCAGCTTGCGGCCTATCTGGGTACGGTGTCGCAGGGCTTTCTGCCGGTCCCCGGAGATGCCTGCCTGTGGATCGAGGTGGCCCCCGGCATGGCGGTGCATCGCTTGTCCGATGTGGCACTCAAGGCCACGCGCGTACACCTGGGGCAGCAGGTGGTGGAGCGCGCCTTCGGTTCCATGGTGTTGCACCATGGCGACCAGAGTGACGTTCAGGAGGCGGGGCGAACCGTTCTCCAGTTGCTGGGTGCGCCGGAGGACTCGCGACAGAAGTGTCGCGTGGCCTGGCGCGAGATTATCCGTTCCGTAACCCCTGACCATGCCGTGCTCATCAACCGCCAGGATCGTCGCGGTTCCATGATCCTCTCCGGGCAGAGCATGTTCATTCTGGAAACCGAGCCGGCGGGTTACGTGGTATACGCTGCCAACGAAGCGGAGAAGGCGGCGAACATCACCCTGGTCGACGCCCGCGCCGTGGGCGCCTTCGGCCGCCTGACCCTGGCTGGCAAGGAGGCCGATATCGATGCCGCCGCCGCGGCAGCCCTGTCGGCGCTGCACAACCTCTCTGGCGTTTGAGCGGGGGTCTGCGGGTCATGCACAGACAGCAGTTGCTCAAGGCCCTGGATGCGTATCACACGCCGTTCCTGGAGGAGCAGGCGATGGTGGAGCGGACCCGTCGCTTTGTGCTGGAGCACGAGGACTGCTTCGATCGCAAGCTGTGGCCGGGGCACGTGACGGCATCCGCGTGGGTGGTGAACCCGGCGCGGGACCGGGTGCTGATGCTGCACCACAGGAAGCTGGACATGTGGCTGCAGCCGGGTGGCCATGCCGATGGTGATCCGGACGTGCTGAACGTGGTGCTCAAGGAGACCTCCGAGGAAACGGGTCTGCCGCCGGAACACATCCGGCTGGTCGATGACAGGATCTTCGATGTCGACGTGCACGTGGTCCACGAGAGCGTGCACGATCCGCGTCATCTGCACTTCGACGTGCGCTTCCTGGTCGAGGTGGACGATGGCATCCCGATTCCGGGCAATGACGAGTCCCACGAAATTCTCTGGGTGCCGCTGCATCGGGTGCTCAGCTTCAACAACCTGCGTTCGATCTATCGCCTGGTCCAGAAGACGCGCCGGTTGCGCGGCCGGCGCTCTCCCTGATCCCGGTTCAGCGCGGGATCTCCCGATAGTCATGAACGCGGATGCGCGCCACCCGCGGCCTGATCACTTCCCTGACCAGTTGTCTGTGCAGCGGGTGTTCCAGGTAGCGCTCGAGCGCCTGTTGATCCCGGAAGGTCAGGGTCAGCCCGACATCGAAGCTGTCGTCGACGATCGGCCGGTCGCTTGCGACCACGACCCCGGAGGTCATGGTCATTACCCCGGGAATGCGGCGGAGCTGTTCGCTGGCGGCGAGGATCTCGCGACGCGCGCGCTCGTCGCCAGGTGTCTTCAGCCACAGCAGCACCACATGGTGGATGCGCCCGTCGCGCGGCGATTGTGGCGTCAGCGCGCTGCAGCCGGCGAGCGCCAGGCACAGGGCGAGCAGCGCGGCGAGATCAGAAAACCGGGGTGACTGTCGAAAGCGGCGTGTGGCCATGTTATTCGTCTCCGGCAGCAGGTTCTTCCCTGGCGGGCCTGGCGGCCAGCCAGCGGTCGAGTTCATTGGCAAAGGCCTGACGGTTGGCGCTGTTCATTGCTGAAGGGCCGCCTGTGTCGATGCCGCTGGACCGCAGGCTGTCCATGAAGTCGCGCATGCCCAGCCGTGCGCCGATGTTCTCGGGTGTCAGCCGCTCGCCACGTGGGGTCAGTACCCGGCAACCGCGGGCGATGACCTCCGCGGCCAGTGGCACATCGGCAGTGACCACGAGATCACCCTCGGCTACCCGGCGCACGATCTCCTTGTCCGCCACGTCGAATCCTGACGGCACCTGCAGCAGGCGGGCGCCACAGCCGGGCGGTATGCGCATGGCATGGTTGGCGACCAGGGTCAGGGAGATGGCGGTCCGCTTCGCGGCCCGGAACAGGATTTCCTTGATGACGCCGGGGCAGGCATCGGCATCGACCCAGATCTGCATGCGGCGGGTCTCCTGATATCCGTAGCAGTTTCGGCTGCATGGTATCATGTCCCCGGATGGACTCAGTGGTGACACCCCATGCACGGCAATGATTCGCAACGCTACAGCGCGCCTGTCCGCGCGATTCACTGGCTGACCGCGGCACTGGTGTTCGCGATGATCGGTCTCGGCGTGACCATGGAAGAGCTGGAGAAGGGGGATCCCCTGCGCAGCCAGTTGTTCATGCTGCACATGAGCACCGGGGTGCTGATCGTCATGCTGACGCTTCTGCGACTGGGCTGGCTGGCGGTGTCTCCGGGCCCTGCCTTGCCCGCGGCGCTGGCTGGCTGGGAACGCGCGCTGGCTCGCCTGGTGAAATGGCTGCTTTATCTCGGTCTGTTTGCAGTGCCGGTTGCCGGTTACCTGATCGCGGCGAGTGACGGGCGCCCGGTGCCCTTCTACGGCCTGTTCGAGATCCCGCCGCTGGTGGCCGAGAACCATGACCTGCACGAACTCATGGAGGAAGTGCACGAAGTGCTGGCCTGGACCTTGCTGGCACTGGTCGGCCTGCACGTGGCCGGCGCGCTCAAGCACCGCTTCCTCGACCGCAACCCGGAGGTCGATGTCCTCAGGCGAATGCTGTAGCGCTTATCCGGGCGCGGCTCCCGAGGCGCTCTGTCCGCCCTCGTTCGGGGCATCCTCGCATCGCTCGTCCCGTGCCCGCTCGGCGAAGTCGATGCTGACCCGGTCCCCGGCATGGGGGCGGAAGCGTTCGTTGGCGAAGCGCTGGTGAGCGGGATGCTCGCGATAGCTGTCGATCACGGCTGCGCTGGCGAACTGTACCAGCCAGCAGTGACGGTAGGGCGCATCTTCGGTGACTGCGTCGCCGGTGAAGACCCGCCGCACGCCCGGAATCCCCGACAGGACCGCCCGGCCCTCCCGCATCATCGCCTCCACGCCGTTCTCGTCGAGACCTTCGACGTTGTAGAGGATGGTGTGTTCGACCGGCGTCCAGGGACGGCAATGGTCCAGCAGCGCGGCTGCCCGGCCGGCACTGCCCCAGAGTTCGCAGCAGCGCACGACCTCGTCGCGGATGGCCGCGCGGGTGCCGGAGAGCAGGCGGGTGTAGCCGGCGCCCGGGTCGGCCCCTGCCTGTTCGCGGATGGCGTCCGCAGCGCGGTCGGCCAGCGCGGTGTAGTAGTTGATCTTTGTCACGCCGTTCGCAATCAGGCGGCGGAACTGGTCGTCCGCCAGGCCGGTGCCGCCGTGGATCACCAGCGGGATGCCGAGCGCCTCGTTGATGGCGGCCAGGCGGTCGAAGTCCAGCCGGGGCTTCGTGCGCAAGCGGCCGTGCACGGTGCCGATGGATACGGCCAGGAAGTCGACACCGGTCGCCGCCACATAGGCGCTGGCGTCCTCGACCGAAGTGTAGATGACCTCCCCAGGGTGCTTCTCCGCGTCTTCGCCCTCGACGCCGGCGACATAGCCCAGTTCGCCTTCCACCGGCACGTCGCAGCCGTGCGCCATGTCGACGATGGCCCGGGTGCGTTCGATGTTCCCGTCCAGTGGCAGGTTCGAGGCATCCACCATCACGCCATTGGCGCCGAGATTGATGGCCCGGATGGCGGATGCCAGGGATGCACCGTGGTCGAGGTGGATGGCGGCGGGCACCGGACTGCGTTTCGCCGCCGCCTCCACCGCGGCCATCAGCAGTTCGAAATCGTAATGTTCGAAGTGCGACTCGGCGAGGCTGATGATCACCGGGGCGCCGGCCTGTTCGACCCCCGCCATGACGGCCTCCAGGAATTCCAGGCCGACGACGTCGAAGGCCCCGACGGCATAACCTTCGCGCCGGGCGTGCTCGAGCATGTCCTTCATGTGCACCAGAGGCATGGCAGTTCCCCGAATAAATTATGAAAGTCAATGGGTTGTGTTATTGGTCCGGCGGTGCGCCGCGCATTCCTGCCGATATCCTGCCCGCATTGTGCCGGGATTTTCCATAAGTTAAAGTCACTTTCATCGATATCAATCATAGATGGGTATTTATGACTCAGGGCGCATCGCGCTTGCTTGCCGCGACCAGCCTGCGCCAGTTGCAGATCTTCGCCGCGCTGGCGCGGACCGGCAGCTATACCCGGACCGCCGAGGCGCTGATGATCACCCAGCCCACCGTGTCCATGCAGGTTCGCAAGCTGGAGGCCGCGGTCGGGATGCCTCTGGTCGAGCGCGTCGGTCGCAGGCTGTACCTGACCGAGGCCGGCGAGGCCTTGCGGCGGGCGGCGGCGACCGTACTGGAGGCGCTGGAAGCGCTCGACATGGAGGTGTCCGAGCTGCGCGGTCTGGCCACCGGACATCTGCGCGTGGCGGTAGTGACCACGGCCAAGTATTTCGTGCCCCACCTGCTGGGTGATTTCTGCCGTCGTTACCCCGATATCGAGGTGGCTCTGAAGGTGACCAATCGGGCCCGTATTCTCGAGCGCATGCAGGCCAACGAGGACGACCTTTACATCATGGCGCGCCCACCCGTTTCGGAGGAGTTCCGTTTCCGGCGCTGTGCGGGGAGCGAGGGAGTGCTGATTGCACCGCCCGACCACCCGCTCGCCGGGGCCCGGGACATCCCGCTGTCGCGCCTGGCCACCGAGCCTTTCGTGGTGCGCGAACCCGGCTCGGGTACCCGGATGCTGTTCGATGAGATCTTTTCAGGTGCGGGACTGTCGCCGCCGCTGAGGATGGAGATCGGCAGCAACGAGGCCATCAAGCAGGCGGTGGCGGGCGGACTGGGTCTGGCGCTGCTCTGTCGGGATGCCCTGGATCCCCTGGTCGAGGGCGGGCCGGTCGAGCTGGATGTGCAGGGGTTTCCCCTGCCCTGGCAGTGGCATCTTGGGCATCCCGCAGGCAAGCGCCCGTCGCCGGCGGCGCGCGCATTTCTCGATTTTCTGCACCACGCGCAGGACTGAGCATGTGGCCGGAGAGGTGACAGCTCTGCCGGGAAAGCGGGCCATTGGCTTTCGCGTATCATGGGGCAAGATGGCAGTGGCAATGAACCCAGGGAGTACGGTCGGGTGAGTCCGCTTTCCCCGGTTGCGGCCGGCGTGCTCTGTGCGCTGGCGATGGTGGGCCTGTCCTGGGTGGTCAACCGTGGCCTTTTGCGGACGCCGCTGGCCTGGCGGCTCCTGCCGGCGGCGGTGACCGCGGCCAGCGTGTTCCTGCTTGCCGTGGTCGCCGAAGTCCTCGTCAATTCGGCCTACGAGTCGTTGATCGGCCACCCGCTCTGGTCCTATCGCGTGCTGCCCCGACATGAAGGCGATGTGTCCATGCTGGGTCCGCTGATCTGGCCGGCCTATGGTCTGCACCTGTACATGACCGAACAGAGCCTGCGTCGCCGGGGGCGTCCGCTGATGGCCGTCATCAATGGCATCGATGCGCCCCTGATCTTCGAGGTCGGCGGCAATCTGCTGTTCATTGCGCTGGCCGGCGAATTCTATGCCTACTATCTGCCCGGCGATCTGGGGCACCTGACTTCGCTTCAGGTCGTGCCCATCTACATGCTCAGTATCCTGGTTGGCTATTTCGTGCTCGATGCCCTGCGTGCGCAGGCCCGTTCCTGGTGGTGGCCGGCGGGTCTCTACGGTCTGGGGCTGCTGGTGGTCTTTTCGGGCTGAAAGAGACAGGGGGCCGCATGGCGACCCCCCGTCCCGGCAGTGAAGTCGAAAGAAAGGACCTCAGTCGGCCATGCTGTAGAGGAAGGGCAGCGGCCGGGCGCGGACCTGGATCAGCGCTTCGTCCAGGGTGTCCTTGCGGTAGCCGATGGCCTGCTGTTCCCACACCAGCTTGCCGGAGCCGGCATCGAACACCTTGAGCAGACCGCCCGCGCAGGCCACCGCAATGCGACGGCTGTCCGGCGAGATGTCGGTGACGCACTTCTTGCCCTCGGTGCGGGAATCGGTGATCTTGAGTTCCTGCTCCTCACCGGTGCGTATGTCCACCTTGACCACGCGATCGGCCTTGCCGTAGGACCGGGGCAGACCATCGTCACCGAATACGATGAAGGAGCGCTTGGGCTTGACCAGCACGAAGTAGTCGAGATTGGGTGCCACCTTGACGCTGGCGGTGCGCCCCTTGCTGACCACGGAGTCCTTGCTCCATTCCAGCGCCTGTTCCTTGCCGCTGTCGATGTCGAGGATATAGTGCAGGGAAACCAGCTTGGTGGCGTCCTCGTTGAAGTAGAGCGTGCTGAACTGGCGCGGTACCTGGAACACGGCGTCAGGATAGTTTTCCACGACCCTGCGCTTGCCGCTGTCGACATCGATCACCGCAAAATGATCACGGCCCACGAACGCCAGGCGCTCGCCGTTGTTGGCAATGCCCAGGGCGTAGATGCCGGAGTCGACCTTCTCCAGACTGTGCACCACCTTCAGCGTATCGAGATCGACCACGTGCACGGTCGAGTCATACTGGGCGATGGGTACCGGGCGGTCGGTCCGGGTCTTGCAGGTGTTGACCGCGACCGCTGCGTAACGGCCATTGTCCGAGGCGACGATGGGGCCGATGTATTCATAGGCATGTTCGCCGCAGCGCCGTTCGTCGTCCGGTTTCGCGGCCAGTTCGATGCGGTCGATACGGCTGCCCGAGAAGTCCACCGAAGCACCGAAGAATTCGGGCAGGGTCACATCCCGCCGGCTCTTGATATGGCCCAGCGAGCTGGGCAGCAGCAGGATCTTGCCATCCGGGTAGTTGCCGTTGACCACGATGTCCTTAAAGCTGTGGATGTTCCAGCGGCGCTTGCCGATGCGGCCGTATTCCTGACCGAATATGGTGTACAGATGGACCTGCTGGCCGAAGGAGGTGATCAGCTCTCCGGTATCCACGTCCCACAGCTTGATGCCGCCGGAGTAGTTTTCGTCATACTCCATGCTGTGGCCGCCGGAGCCGCCCGTGACCAGGTGCCGGCCGTCGGCCGAGAACTGCACGGCGTAGATGTCCTCGGCTTCCGCGCTGGCGGCGAGCGGCAGGCACAGGCTGCCGGCCGAGATGAGGGCGGTCAGGAGACGGGTCAGTCGCTTCATGTCGATATTTCCTTTGTCGATTGCGTGGTCCGGCCACGCGTCCGGAATCCGTGGTTTGCCGTGTCCGGCAACAGCCGGTGCGCGGGCCGCGGTGCCTCCCTGGCGACCCCAGCGGTGCGCCGTTGTGCGTCAATTACTTGACATCTGGATCTAACTGGGGTATCGGCTCTCGCCCCGCTTACTTGAGTCGAGGCCGGGGCTTGCCGTCGACGGCCGGTAACGACCATTGAAAAACAAGGAGATGGGAGTGGCAGGGCCGCAGACTGGATGCCGGTGCGGTAGAAAGAGGAGCAACCGATGCCCGTGGTTCGCCACGGGCACCTGCTATCGGAAAACCGTCAGGGGGACGTTCAGGCCAGTACGGACTCGATCATGCTGCGCAAGGAGTCCACATCGAAGGGCTTGTCGAAAACAGCCGAGACGCCCGCCTGCTGGAGTGCCGCGATGCGCGAGCCCTCGGCGCGCGAGGTGACCATCAGTACCGGCACGCTGGGCTGCTGGCTGTCGTTGCGGATGTAGTTGAGCAGGGCCTCGCCGTCCATCTCCGGCATGTGGTAGTCGGTGATGATGAGGTCGTAGAAGTTGCAGTCGATGAGATCACGCGCCTCGACGCCGTTGCCGGCCTCGTCGATGCGCTCGATGCCCATGCGCTCAAGGATCTGGCGCATGAAGCGCCGCGCGGTGGCCAGATCGTCGACCAGCAATACCTGTAGTTCCTCCGGTACGAAACGGCCCTCGTCCAGCGGCTGCGGTTCCAGGAAATGCAGCGCGGCTGTGAGCGAGGTATGCAACTGCGGTTCGTCGAAGGGCTTGGGCAGGATGGCAGTGATGCCGGCCTGGCGCAACGGCTCCAGATAGCGGAAGCCGGTCTCGCTGCTGATCAGGATGAAGGCGGTGTCGCGAAAGCGGTCGTCCTCGCGCATCTGCACGGCCAGATCGGATCCGGTCATGCCCGGCAGGTGCATGGCGCTGATCACCAGGTCCGGCGGCTGTCCGGCCATGGTTTCCAGGGCGGCCTCGCCACTCTGAACCCGTTGCAGGTGGCGGATGCCAAAATCCCTGAGCCAGCCTTCCACGATGCGCGCCTGGGTCGAGGAAGGCTCGACCAGCAACAGGTGCAGCGATGTCACCTGCATCGGTTCTCAGCGGTGGGCACGGTTGGCCTTGAGTTCCTCGACGACACCCGGATCGGCCAGGGTGGAGATGTCGCCGAGGTTGTCCAGCTCGTTGGCGGCGATCTTGCGCAGGATGCGGCGCATGATCTTGCCGGAGCGGGTCTTGGGCAGGGCGGGTGCCCACTGGATGATATCGGGCTTGGCGATGGGACCGATCTCCTTGCGCACCAGTTCCACCAGTTCTGTCCTCAGGGCGTCGCTGGGTTCGACGCCCTTGACCAGCGTTACGTAGGCATAGATGCCCTGGCCCTTGATGTCGTGCGGATAGCCGACCACGGCGGCCTCGGCCACGGCGTCATGCAGGACCAGCGCGCTCTCGATTTCCGCCGTGCCCAGGCGATGGCCGGAAACGTTGAGCACGTCGTCGACGCGTCCGGTGATCCAGTAGTAGCCGTCCTCGTCGCGGCGCGCGCCGTCACCGGTAAAGTACATGCCGGGATAGGTGCTGAAGTAGGTATCCCGGAAGCGCTTGTGATCGCCGTAAACGGTGCGCATCTGGCCTGGCCAGGGCCGGGTGATGACCAGGTTGCCCTCGCAGGGTCCCTCCAGAATGTTGCCCTCGTTGTCGACGATGGCCGGCACCACGCCGAAGAAGGGGCGGGTGGCGGAACCGGGCTTGAGCGGGGTGGCGCCGGGCAGGGGGGTGATCAGGTGGCCGCCGGTCTCGGTCTGCCACCAGGTATCGACGATGGGGCAGCGGCCGTTGCCGACCACATGGTAGTACCACTCCCAGGCCTCGGGGTTGATGGGTTCGCCGACGGTGCCCAGCAGGCGCAGGCTTTCGCGCGAGGTCTTTTTGACGGGTCCATCGCCCTCGCGCATCAGCGCGCGAATGGCGGTGGGCGCGGTGTAGAAGATGTTGACCTTGTGCTTGTCCACCACCTGCCAGAAGCGCGAGGCATCCGGCCAGGTGGGCACACCCTCGAACAGCAGGCTGATGGCACCGTTGGCCAGAGGTCCATAGACGATGTAGGTATGGCCGGTGATCCAGCCGACGTCGGCGGTGCACCAGTAAATGTCACCCTCGTGATAGTCGAACACGTACTTGTGGGTGATGGCCGCGTACAGCAGGTAGCCGCCGGTGGTGTGCAGCACGCCCTTGGGCTTGCCGGTGGAGCCCGAGGTATAGAGGATGAACAGCGGGTCCTCGGCGTCCATCTCCTCGCAGGGGCAGTCGGTCGAGGCCGCTGCGACGGCTTCGCCGTACCAGACGTCGCGCCCCTCGTGCCAGGCGATGTCGCCACCGGTGTGCCGGACCACGAATACGGTATGCACGTCCGGGCACTCGCTCAGCGCGGCATCGGTGTTGGCCTTGAGCGGAACCGGCCTGCCGCCGCGCACGCCCTCGTCGGCGGTGATGACCACGCGGCAGTCGGAGTCGAGGATGCGGTCCTTGAGCGATTCCGGCGAGAAGCCGCCGAACACCACCGAATGCACGGCGCCGATGCGTGCGCAGGCCAGCATGGCCACGCAGGCCTCGGGGATCATGGGCATGTAGATGCAGACCCGGTCGCCCTTGTTCACGCCGCGCGCCTTGAGGGCGTTGCCCAGGCGGCACACGGCCTCGTGCAGTTCCCGGTAGCTGATGCGGCTGTCGGTGGCGGGGTCGTCGCCTTCCCAGATCAACGCCGTCTGGTCGCCGCGCGTCTCCAGATGACGGTCGAGGCAGTTGTAGGCGACATTGAGCTTGCCGCCCTCGAACCAGCGTATCTTCGGTTCCTCGTAGTTCCAGTCGAGTACCCGGTCCCAGCGCTTCGACCAGCTCAGGAACCGTTCGGCCTGTTCGGCCCAGAAGCCTTCGGGATCCTCGACCGAACGCCGGTACAGGGTTTCGTAGGACTCCGCGTCGATCCACGCCTTGCGCGCGAAGGACTCGGGGACCGGGTAGACCTTGGATTCGGACATGGTGCGGCTTCTCCCTGGGCGACGATTCAGGCCATTCTAGCGGGCTGCCGGGGACTCCGAAACCTCGATCGATTTCCGACGCGGCAGGCGGTCGACGGACCAGTGGTCGATGGCCCATCGCCAGAAGTCGTCCAGCGGGCCGCTGCAGATTTCCGCCGGTGGCGCATGGCCGAGGAAGCGCAGTGCGGCGCACAGAGCGGCCAGCGGCCGTTTAGGGTCCACGGGCGGGGCGCCGGTCTGCTTGCTGAGCTTCACGCCGCGGGTATCGACCGCGACCGGCAGGTGCAGGTAACGCGGTGTCGGCAGGCCGAGCAGTCGCTGCAGGTGGATCTGCCGCGGTGTGGAACCGAGCAGGTCACTGCCGCGCACCACGTGGGTGATGCCCTGTTCGGCATCGTCCACCACCACCGCGAGCTGGTAGGCGAACAGGCCATCGCCACGACGAATGACGAAATCGCCGACCTCGGCGGCGAGATCCTGGACCTGGGGGCCCAGCAGCCGGTCCTGGAAGCGGACGGCTGCATCCTCGACCCGCACGCGCACGGCGCGCGCCTCGCGTCCCGATGGCAGGCCCTCGCGGCAGGTGCCGGGATAGATGCGCCCCTCCGGCCCGGGCCGGGCATGGGCCTCGAGTTCCCGCCGGGTGCAGGCACAGGGGAAGGCGTGACCGGCGGCCAGCAGGCGCTCGAGTGCGGTCCGATAGGCCGGGGCGCGGTGCTGCTGGTACATCACCGGGCCATCCCACTCGAAGCCGAAGGCATCCAGCGCACGGAGGATGGCGTCCGCCGCGCCCGGAACCTCGCGCGTGCGGTCGACGTCTTCCATGCGCAGCAGCCATTCGCCGCCGGCGGCGCGCGCATCCAGGCAGCTCGCCAGGGCGGCCACCAGCGAGCCGAAGTGCAGGGGCCCGGTCGGGGAGGGCGCGAAACGCCCGCGGTAGGGTGGGGTGGCGTCAGGGCCGCGGTCGGTCATGCCCGCGGCCCGTGGCCGAGTCACTTGCCGAGATGCTTCTCGCGAATCTCATCCAGCGTCTTGCAGTCGATGCACAGGGTCGCCGTCGGCCGTGCCTCCAGGCGGCGGATGCCGATCTCGACACCGCAGGAATCGCACCAGCCGTATTCGTTGTGCTCCAGCTTGTCCAGTGCCTCGTCGATCTTCTTGATCAGCTTGCGCTCGCGGTCGCGGGTGCGCAGCTCCATGCTGAACTCGGATTCCTGGGTCGCACGATCGTTGGGATCCGGGAAATTGGCGGCCTCGTCCTGCATGTGATGCACGGTGCGGTCGACCTCTTCCATCAGCTCGCGCTTCCAGGCAAGCAGGATGTCGCGGAAGTGGGCGCGCTGCGCCTCGTTCATGTACTCCTCGCCGGCGCTCTCCTCGTAGGGGGCGATGTCGTCGACGATGGTGCCATGCGGCGTGCGGGTGGAGGGGGCCTGCTTGCGGGCGGCCTTCTTCTTCGCCGGTGGCCTCTTTCCTGCCACGGTCTTCTTCGCTGCTGCCTTCCTTGCCGGTGCCTTCTTCGCTGCGACCTTCTTCTTGGCCACGGCCTTCTTCTTCGCTGCTGCCTTTTTCGCCGGTGCCTTCTTCACTGCGGCCTTTTTCGCCGTGACCTTCTTCTTCGCCGCGGCCTTCTTGGCGGGCGCCTTCTTGGCGGCCGTCTTCTTCGCGGCCTTCTTCTTTGCTACAGCCTTCTTCTTGGCAGCCATCCAGCTCTCCTGCAGATCCGGTCTCGCCGCGCAGGGCGGCGGGAAGGTGGCCCGCGCGGCAGGGCGCGGCGATTCAAGCGGCTAAGTTTCGATGCAGCGGATGGCCGAGTCAAGCCCGGAACCGGCCCGAACTCGCGGCCTCTGGCTTCGCGGCTTCGTGCACCGGTTCGCGGCCTCCGGTAAGCTGGCGGGCCGATTTCACACAGGGAGCCCCCCATGACCGAGCTCAAGGCGCTGCTATTCGACGTCGACGGCACGCTGGCCGAAACCGAGGAAGTCCACCGCGAGGCCTTCAACGAGGCCTTCCGCCGTGCCGGCCTGGACTGGCACTGGGACCAGAATCGCTATCGCGAGCTGCTGGCCGTGACCGGCGGCAAGGAGCGCATTCGCCATTTCATCGCCGAAAGTGCGCCGGCGATGCCGCAGGTCGAGGACCTGGACGCCTTCATCGCCGGGTTGCATGCGGCGAAGACCGAGGTCTACACCGAGCGCGCCGGCAGCGGCCGGATGCCGCTGCGCCCGGGCGTGGAACGGCTGCTGCGCGAGGCCCGCGATGCCGGGCTGAGGCTCGCCATCGCGACCACCACCACGCTGGAGAATGTCACCTCGCTGCTGGATGCCACCCTCGGGCCGGAGGCGCGGGACTGGTTCGAGCTGATCGCGGCCGGCGGCGTGGTGCCGGCCAAGAAGCCCGCGCCCGACATCTATCACTACACCCTGGAGCACATGCAGCTCGATCCGGCCGCCTGCCTGGCGCTGGAGGACTCCGAGAACGGCCTGCAGGCCGCGCTGGCGGCCGGCATTCCCACCCTGGTCACCGAGAGCTTCTATACCGAGGGCCAGGATTTCACCGGTGCCGCGGCGCTGCTCGATCAGCTGGGCGAGCCCGGACAGTCGTTCCGGGTGCTGGCCGGGGAGGTGCCCGAGGGGGAGATGGTGACCGTGCCCTGGCTGCGCGCGCTGCATGCAAGGGTGACAGGCGCATGAACCGCGAGCGGCCGGCCGCGCGGCTGTCGGCCATCCGGCCGTTCCATGTCATGCGGCTGCTGGCCCGGGCGCGCGCGTTGGAGGCGGCCGGCCGCGACATCGTGCACATGGAGATCGGCGAGCCCGACTTCGACACCGCCGCGCCCATTGTCGAGGCGGGGCGCGCGGCGCTGGCCGCGGGCCGCACCCACTACACCCCGGCGGCCGGCCTGCCTGCGCTGCGCGAGGCCATTGCCGGCCACTATCAGGATGAATACGGCGTAGCGGTCGATCCCGCGCGCATCCTGGTCACACCGGGTGCATCCGGTGCCCTGCAGCTCATGATGGCGGCGCTGGTCGACCCCGGCGACCGGGTGCTGATGAGCGACCCCGGCTATCCCTGCAACCGCACCTTCGTGCGCCTGTTCGGCGGCGAACCGGTGGCGGTGCCGGGCGAGCCCGAGACCGGCTACCAGCTCACCCCGGGTCTTGCCGAGGCCCACTGGGGCGAGGGCGCGCGGGCGGTGCTCGCGGCCTCTCCGGCCAATCCGACCGGGGCCATCCTGTCGGCCGACGATCTGGCCGGGCTGGCCGCACTGACGCGCAGCCGCGACGCCCGACTCATCGTCGACGAGATCTACCAGGGTCTCACCTATGGCGTGCAGGCGCCCACGGCGCTGGCCGCCGGCGACGACCTCTTTGTGCTCAACAGCTTTTCCAAGTACTTCGGCATGACCGGCTGGCGGCTGGGCTGGCTGGTGGCGCCCGCAGACTGGATGGAACCGCTGGACGTGCTGGCGCAGAACCTGTTCCTGGCCGCGCCCACGCCGGCACAGTGGGCGGCACTGGCGGCCTTCGAGCCGGCGACCCGGGAGATCCTCGAGGCTCGTCGCCAGGCCTTTGCCGAGCGCCGGGATTTCCTGCTGCCGGCAGTCCGCGCGCTCGGTTTCCGCATCGCCCGCGCGCCGGAAGGGGCCTTCTATCTCTATGCCGACTGCAGCGCGCTCACCAATGACAGCTATGCCTTCTGCGAGCGCCTGCTGGAGGCGGCCGGCGTGGCGCTGACGCCCGGCATCGACTTCGGCGACGCCGCGCCGGAAAGGCATGTGCGTTTCGCCTACACCACCGACATCAGCCGCCTGCGCGAGGGCGTGGATCGCATCGAGCGTTTCCTGCGGGCTGAAGGATAGCCACGGAATCCATATATGGACTCCCCCGTTTTGCAAGACGCCGGAAGACAGGTGGGGTCGGTTGCCTGCATATATTCGGCCTCTGTGATATGGGCGGTCTGTTGCCCGCCCGGGCCCTGATGGTGAA
>NZ_JALTON010000038.1 GCF_027000115.1 Thiohalobacter sp.
GCCGCAAGCACCAGCATGGTCGCCCCCGCCCCTGGCGGCTGGCGACCATGCTGGTGCTTGCGGCGGTGCTGGCCGGTGGCCTGGGCTGGGTCCTGGGCCGGCACCAGGCACAGCCGGCGCCGGCACTGGCCCACCTGGTGGCCCCGGCGGCCTTCGCCCACCGGGTCTACGCCACCGATCCCAGGCATCCGGTGGAATTCGACGCCAGCCGCGCGGCGCAGCTCGCGGCCTGGGTGTCCGAACGCATGCACAGCGCCCTGTCGCCGCCGGACCTCACCGCAGCCGGCTTCCGGCTGGTGGGCGGCCGCCTGCTCCCCTCCACCAATCGCATGGCCGCCCAGTTTCTCTACGAGGACAATGCGGGGCGGCGGGTCAGCCTCTATGTGCGCCGTGCCGACTGGCAGGCCGCGAGCGACGCATTCCACTATCGCGAGCTGGACGGGCTGGGGGTGTTCTACTGGACCCGCGGGGAGATGGCCCATGCCCTGGCCGGGCGTCTGCCGCGCGCAAAGCTGATCGAGCTGGCCGCGCGGGTACAGGCGGCCGATGCAGGCTGAGGCGGCGGTTCTGTGATTCGGGTCACGGTTCCGAGGCCCCGAAAGGCGTCAGATAGGACCCCCGCGGCCGGACAACGGGACGCGGCGAACATTCCAGATCAACTGTTACGGAGGACAGACTCATGGCGACCCTTCGCATTCTGTTTGCATCCCTCGCGCTGGCCCTGGCCGGTACCGCTCACGCCGGCCCGCAAGGCCCGATGATGGATTTCAACACCCTGGACGCCGATCAGGACGGCCATATCTCGCGCACCGAGGCCGAAGGCCATCGCAGCCTCACCGAGCAGTGGCAAAAGCTCGACGTCGACGGCAACGACCGGATCGAGCCGGCGGAATTCAGCGCCTTCGAACCCATGCCCATGCACGACGGCAGCGGCATGGGCATGAAGCAGGGCACGCCCGAAAAATAGCGCCGGCGTCAGGAACCGGGTCGTCCGGGTGTGCCTTCCGGTGCGCCCGCGGCGACCCGCTCGCCGCCGCAGTGGCTGAGCACCAGCTCCGGCGGCTCGAAGGAAAAGATGAAGGGGCCGGCCGCGCGCAGGGCGTTGAGCCCGAGGATCTGCCGGGTGCGTCCCGGAAACACCGCCGCCTCCAGTTCACCGATCCGGCACCGCTCGCCGATGGCCAACCCCGAAAGGCGGTACACCGGCACGCTGAGGATGTCGCCGTTGGCCAGCCGGCCCCGCAGTTCACGCACGAAGGTCGCCGCATTGCGGGCGTGCAGCGCCTCGAGGGTGACCTCGTTGATGGTGGTCAGGCCGGCGCCGGTGTCGACCAGGAAGGGGGCGGGATCGAGCCCGCCCACCGCCGCCGGGACATAGTAGGTGGCCGGTCCCTGCCGGCTCATGGCGATGCGGGTGTCAAACTCCTGTCCCATGGCCATCCCCGACAGCCCCAGGGCCAGGATGGCCGAGATTCGCACCCCATCCTTTCCGTTCAATCGCTTGTCCCGCGTGCGCATGCCCGTCCCGCCGCTGCTCCGGTCTCTGCAGCAAGGGGGCTGCAAGGAGCGCGCCAGCCTCGATCCGCGCTGGCGGGTCAGTCGGTGCCGGTGGCCTCGGCGACGGCCGCCGGATCGTAGCCCAGGTTGGGTGCCAGCCAGCGTTCGGCCTCGGCCAGGGACATGCCCTTGCGGCGGGCGTAGTCCACGACCTGATCCCGGTTGATCCTGCCGACGCCGAAATAGCGTGCCTCGGGGTGGGCGAAATACCAGCCGGAGACGGAGGCGGCCGGGATCATGGCGAAGCTGTCGGTCAGCGCGATGCCGGCGTGGCCGACCGGGTCGATCATGCGCCACAGCAGGGCCTTCTCGGTGTGGTCGGGGCAGGCGGGATAGCCGGGCGCCGGGCGGATGCCGCGATAGCGCTCGCGGATCAGGTCCTCGTTGTCCAGTCGTTCGTCGGGCGCATAGCCCCAGATCTCGCGCCGCACCCGGGCATGGAGCTGCTCGGCGAAGGCCTCGGCGAGGCGGTCGGCCAGTGCCTTGAGCATGATGGCATGATAGTCGTCGTGCTCCGCCTCGAAGCGGGCGACGTGGGCGTCGATGCCCAGCCCCGCGGTAACCGCAAAGGCACCGATCCAGTCCGCCAGCCCGGTATCGCGCGGGGCGATGAAATCCGCCAGGCACTGGTTGGGGCGACCGGGCGGCTTGCGGTTCTGCTGCCGCAGGTGGTGCAGCGTCACCCAGACGCCATCGCGATCGCTGTCGGTATAGACCTCGATGTCGTCGTCGCCCACCTGGTTGGCGGGGAACAGGCCGACCACGCCGCGCGCCTGCAGCCAGTTCTCCTCGATGATACGATCCAGCATGGCCTCGGCATCGGCCAGCAGCTGGCGCGCCTGCTCGCCGACCACCGCGTCCTGAAGGATCTTCGGATGGCTGCCAGCCAGTTCCCAGGTCTTGAAGAAGGGCGTCCAGTCGATGTAGTCGCGGAGTGCGGCCAGCGGCATGTCGTCGATGACAGTGATGCCCGGGTTTGCGGGGGTGGGCGGTTCGTACCCCGACCAGTCGATGGGCGTGCGGTTGGCGCGCGCCTCGGCCAGCGTCAGCCAGTCGGTCTTGCGCTGCTTGCCGGCGTGCATCTCGCGCACCTGCGCGTACTCCGCCTTGATCTCGCGCACATAGTCTTCCTTGAGCTCGTCGCTGAGCAGGCTCTGGGCCACGCCGACGGCGCGCGAGGCGTCCTTCACGTACACCGTGGTGCCGTGGTAGTTGGGCTCGATCTTCACCGCCGTGTGCACGCGCGAGGTGGTGGCCCCGCCAATGAGCAGCGGGATCTCGAAGCCCTCGCGTTCCATTTCCTTGGCGATGTGCGCCATTTCCTCCAGCGAAGGCGTGATCAGGCCCGACAGGCCGATGATGTCGACCTGTTCCTCGCGCGCCTTGTCCAGGATCTGGCGCGCCGGCACCATCACACCCAGGTCGATCACCTCGAAGTTGTTGCACTGCAGGACCACGCCCACGATGTTCTTGCCGATGTCGTGCACATCGCCCTTCACCGTCGCCATCAGGATGCGGCCCTTGGTCTTGTCCTCGGCGGACTTCTCGGCCTCGATGTAGGGAATCAGGTAGGCGACCGCCTTCTTCATCACCCGCGCCGACTTGACCACCTGGGGCAGGAACATCTTGCCGGCGCCGAACAGGTCGCCGACCGTGTTCATGCCGTCCATCAGCGGACCCTCGATCACCTGGATGGGGCGCTCGAACTGCTGTCGTGCCTCTTCGGTGTCTTCCTCGACGAAGCTGTCGATGCCCTTGACCAGCGCGTGCTCCAGCCGCCTGGCGACCGGCCATTCCCGCCAGGCCAGGTCTTCCTTGCGCTCGGCACCGCTGCCGTCGCCCTTGTAGCGGTCGGCGATCTCCAGCAGCCGCTCGGTGGCATCGGGCCGGCGGTTGAGCACCACGTCCTCGACCCGTTCGCGCAGTTCCTCCGGGATCTCCTCGTAGATGGCGAGCTGGCCGGCATTGACGATGCCCATGTCCATGCCGGCCTGGATGGCGTGATAGAGAAACACGGCATGGATGGCCTCGCGCACCGGGTTGTTGCCGCGGAAGGAGAAGGACACGTTCGATACGCCGCCCGAGACCCGGGCATGGGGCAGGTGATGCTTGACCCAGCGCGTGGCCTCGATGAAGTCCACGGCATAGTTGTCGTGTTCCTCGATGCCGGTGGCGATGGCGAAGATGTTGGGGTCGAAGATGATGTCCTCGGCCGGAAAACCTGCCTGCTCCACCAGCAGGCGATAGGCGCGTTCGCAGATCTCGATCTTGCGCTCGAAGGTATCGGCCTGGCCCTGTTCGTCGAAGGCCATGACCACGGCAGCGGCGCCGTAGCGCCGGCACAGCCGGGCCTGCTCGAGAAACTTCTCCTCGCCTTCCTTGAGCGAAATGGAATTGACGATGCCCTTGCCCTGGATGCACTTGAGGCCGGCCTCGATGATCTCCCACTTGGAGGAATCGATCATGATGGGCACGCGGGCGATGTCCGGCTCCGAGGCGATCAGGTTGAGAAAGGTGGTCATGGCCTCGACGCCGTCGAGCATGGCCTCGTCCATGTTGATGTCGATGATCTGGGCGCCGTTCTCCACCTGCTGCCGGGCCACTTCCAGCGCCTCGTCGTACTGGCCTTCGAGGATCAGGCGCTTGAAGCGCGCGCTCCCGGTGACGTTGGTGCGCTCGCCGACGTTCACGAACAGCGAGTCCTCGCCGATATTGCAGGGTTCCAGTCCGGACAGGCGCAGGGTGTAGTCATGGTCGGGGATGCGGCGCGGCGCGCAGTCGGCCACGGCCTCGGCGATGGCGCGGATGTGCTGCGGCGTGGTCCCGCAGCAGCCGCCGATGACATTGAGGAAACCGGATGCGGCCCATTCCCCGATTTCGGCGGCCATGGCCTCGGGCGATTCGTCGTATTCGCCGAACTCGTTGGGCAGGCCGGCGTTGGGGTGGGCGTTGACGCCGCAGTCGGCGATACCGGCCAGTTCCTCGATGTGCTGGCGCAGCTCGCGCGCGCCCAGTGCGCAGTTGAAGCCGATGGACACCGGCTCGACATGGCGCAGCGAGTTGTAGAAGGCCTCCGCGGTCTGGCCGGAGAGGGTGCGTCCCGAGGCATCGGTGATGGTGCCGGAGATCATGACCGGCCAGCGCTGGCCGAGATCCTCGAATGCCTGCATCACCGCGAAGGCCGCGGCCTTGGCATTGAGGGTATCGAAGATGGTCTCGATCAGGATCAGGTCGGCGCCGCCTTCGAGCAGGGCGCGGGTGGCGTCGTAATAGGTCGCGCGCAGCGCCTCGAAACTGACATTGCGAAAACCCGGATTGTTCACGTCCGGCGAGATCGAGGCGGTGCGGTTGGTCGGTCCCAGCACGCCGGCGACGAAGCGCGGGCGATCGGGCGTGGCCACGGCATCGCAAGCCTCGCGGGCGAGGCGGGCCGCGGCCAGGTTCAGTTCATGGACCAGGTCCTCCTGCCGGTAGTCGGCGAGCGATATGGCGGTCGAGTTGAAGGTGTTGGTCTCGACGATGTCCGCGCCCGCCTCGAGATAGGCGCGGTGGATGTCGCGGATGATATCGGGCCGGGTCAGCGACAGCAGGTCATTGTTGCCCTTGAGATCGACCGGCCAGTCGCGAAAGCGCTCGCCGCGGTAGTCCGCTTCCTCCAGGCCGTAGCTCTGGATCATGGTGCCCATGGCACCATCGAGGACAAGAATGCGCTCGCGCAGCAGCCGGCTGAAGTCGTTCATGGGGAAATCCGTGCCAGGAGAGGAAACCTGAGGAATCTCGGAGTTTAGCACGGTTCCCGGCGGGCTTGCCGCCGGCGCCGGACCTCAGCGGTCTGGACCGGCCGGGGACGCATCGGTGACGGGCACCACCCGCAACAGGGTGCCATCCACGCCCACCACGCGCACCCGCGCTCCCGCCGCGCAGTCCGGTCCCTCCGCGCGCCAGGTACTGTCGTCGACACGGATCTTGCCGACACCGTTGACAATGGGCTGTTCCAGGGTGAATACCCGGCCCACATACTGTTCGCCACGCCGGTTGAGGGTCGGCTGGTCCGTTTCCAGGGGGTGGCGCCGGCGCCACAGCCTCCACAATGCGATGCTGGCGACCGACACCACGGCAAAGATCAGCAGCTGGTATTCCCACCCCAGGCCGGGCAGGACGAGCACCACCACGCCGACCACGCCGGCGGCCACCCCCATCCACAGCAGGAAGGCACCGGGCGCGAAGATCTCCAGGGTCACCAGCACCGCGCCCAGGATCCACCAGTGCCAGTAGGTGACGGTTGCCAGTTCGTTCATGACGTGCGCCCTGCCTTGGCGAATGCCTCGCGGGCCAGTTCACTGATGCCGCCCAGCGAGCCAATCACGCTGGATGCCTCCAGCGGCATGAACACCAGCTTCTCGTTGGGCGAGGTGGCGATGGCCTGCAGCGACTCGACATACTTGGTGGCGACGAAATAGTTGATGGCGTTGATGTCGCCCTCGGCGATGGCGCGCGACACCATTTCCGTGGCCCTGGCCTCGGCTTCCGCCAGGCGTTCACGGGCCTCGGCCTCGAGAAAGGCCGCCTGGCGCTTTCCTTCGGCCTCGAGGATGGCGGCCTGCTTCTCGCCGTCCGCCTGCAGGATCTCCGACTGCTTGATGCCTTCGGCCTCGAGGATACGGGCGCGCTTGTCGCGTTCCGCCTTCATTTGCCGGGCCATGGCGTCGACCAGGTCACGTGGCGGCGTGATGTCCTTTATCTCGATGCGGGTGACCTTCACGCCCCAGGGCGTGGTCGCCTCGTCCACCACGGCCAGCAACTGGGCATTGATGGTGTCGCGCTGGGACAGCAGCTCGTCCAGGTCCATCGAGCCCATCACGGTGCGGATGTTGGTCATGGTGAGATTGAGTATGGCCAGCTCCAGCCGGTTTACCTCGTACGCGGCCTTGGCGGCATCCAGCACCTGGAAGAAGACCACGCCGTCGACCGCCACCATGGCGTTGTCGCGGGTGATGACTTCCTGGGTGGGTACGTCCAGCACACGTTCCATCATGTTGATCTTGCGGCCGACGCGATCCACGATCGGAACGATCAGGTTGAGTCCGGGCCGCAGCGTGCGGGTGTAGCGGCCAAAGCGCTCGACCGTGTATTCCATGCCCTGCGGAACGGACTTGACGCCGGCGAACACCAACGCCACGGCCAGCACTGCCAGCAGAATGACGAATTCCTGAAAGCCGAACATGGTTTCCCTCCAGTCGCGTTTCCCCAGCCATTAGGCGGGAAAAGGCAGGGCCACGCAAGTCTGCATATCGCCTGCTTGCCGAACGAAACGCGGTTGCCGGCGCGGTTCAACCGGTCTGGCGGGTTTCCAGTTCCGACCAGCGCCGGAAGCAGTGCTCCAGTTCGCGTTCGATGGCCGCCAGGCGCTCGCGCAGTTCCGCGACCCTCTCGGCCTGCTCGCGATAGAGCGCAGGATCGGCCAGCCGCGCATGCAGCTCGCCCTGTTCGGTTTCCAGCGCCTCGATGCGTTCCGGCAGTTCGGCGAGTTCACGCTGTTCGCGGTAGGAGAGCTTGCGATCGGGCCGGCGGCGAGGTGCGGGCGTGGTGTCGGCTGTGGGTCGCGCCTTTGCTGGCTCGGACTGCGGCGGCGCGGGGCGCTGGCGCAGCCAGTCGCTGTAGCCGCCGACGTATTCACGGACCTCGCCATTGCCCTCGAATGCCAGCGTGCTGGTCACCACCCGGTCGAGGAATTCGCGGTCGTGGCTGACCAGCAGCAGGGTGCCATCGAATTCGAGCAGGCGTTCCTCCAGCAGCTCCAGGGTCTCCATGTCCAGATCGTTGGTCGGTTCGTCGAGGACCAGCAGGTTGCAGGGGCGTGCGAACAGGCGCGCCAGCAGCAGCCGGTTGCGCTCGCCGCCCGACAGGGCTCGCACCGGCTGGCGGGCGCGCTCGGGCTCGAACAGGAAGTCGCGGAGCCAGGACATGACATGGCGGGTGCCGCCCTGGATTTCGATGCGGTCCCGACCTTCGGCGACATTGTCGAGCACGCTGGCATCGGGATCGAGGGTCTCGCGCTGCTGATCGAAGTAGGCCACCTCCAGTCCGGTCCCGCGCCGCAGCCGGCCCGAGTCGGGCGCCAGTTCGCCCAGCAGCAGGCGGATCAGGCTGGACTTGCCCACACCGTTGGGGCCGATGATGCCGACCCGGTCGCCGCGCAGGATGCGGGTGCTCAGCCCATGGATCAGGGTGCGGTTGCCCAGGGTCAGCGACACCGCCTCGGCCTCGAACACCAGGCGTCCGCTGCGCTCGGCCTCCTGCAGCCGGATGCGGGCCTGGCCCGGGCAGCTGCGGCGCGCACGGCGTGCCTCGCGCAGGCGTTCCAGCGCACGCACCCGACCCTCGTTGCGGGTCCGCCGGGCCTTGATGCCCTGGCGGATCCAGGCCTCCTCCTCGGCCAGGCGGCGATCCTGGCGCGCGTTCTCGGCGGCCTCGGCGGCCAGTGCTTCCTCGCGGCGTTCCAGGAAACGGTCATAGTCCCCGGGCCAGCTCCGCAGCCGGCCGCGGTCCAGCTCGACGATGCGCGTGGCGAGCCGGCGCAGGAAGGCGCGGTCGTGGGTAATGAACAGGAGTGCCCCGCGGAACTCGACCAGAAAGTCCTCAAGCCAGCGGATGGCCTCGATGTCGAGATGGTTGGTGGGCTCGTCCAGCAGCAGCAGGTCGGGCTCGGTGACCAGCGCGCGTGCCAGCAGCACACGGCGTTTCAGGCCGCCGGAGAGCTGCGCGACCTCGGCATCGGGATCGAGCCGCAGGCGAGACAGCACCGCCTCGATGCGGTGGGCGTGGTTCCAGCCTCCGCCCGCCTCGAGCCGGTGCTGGATGCGCGCCAGGTGCGCCAGCGCGTCATCCGAACCGCTCTCGGCAACCCGCCGGCTGGTGGCATGCCAGTCGCGCAGGTCCGCGGCCAGCTCGCCCAGGGCATCCGCGACCCGGTCGTACACCCGGCCCGTGAGGTCTTCGGGCACCGCCTGCGCCAGGCGGGCGATGCGCACGCCGTCCCCGACCCGGCGTTCGCCGCTGTCGGGCGCCAGTTCACCGGCGATGATGCGCAGCAGCGTGCTCTTGCCGGCACCGTTGCGACCGACCAGGCACACCCGCTCGCCCTTTTCCAGATTCAGGTCCGCGCCGTCCAGCAGCGGCGGGCCGCCGAGGGCGAGCGAAACATTGCGAAGGGTGAGCAGGCTCATGAGCGGTTCGGGCGCCGTTGAGGGATGCGGGACATGATACGCCGGCTGCCGGAAAGGCAGGTGTCGGTTGGCGGCATTTTCTGCTCCAGTTCCTCAGGGATATCGTTTAACCCCTTGCTGTTACGGGGTAATCCGGGGTTGTCCACAAAAACTGTGGATAACCTTGTGCATGAATTCCGGATGACGCCGCTTCCAGGCCATGAATATGGCGCTTTCGTTAAACTGGTCAATTTTTGACCACTGGATAGAGATGGCGAAAAATCAGATGGTTGAGTGTGCCCGCCGGGCCGCATTCGGTGACTGGTGCGCGACCGGACCGGGTGACGGTTTTTTGTCGCCAGGCTGTGTATAACCGTTTTCTGCAGGCCGGGCACGCGCCTCGGCGTCGGTGTGGTGGGCCCGCCAGGACTCGAACCTGGGACCAAGGGATTATGAGTCCCCTGCTCTAACCAACTGAGCTACAGGCCCGCGATGGGCGAAGGGGATGATACGTCCTGAAGTCCCCGGCGGGAATACCCGCTTTGGCGGGCGTGCATGAAAAGGGCCCCGGAGGGCCCTTTCCGGCTGACCGCGCGGGTCAGCTGTTCTCGATCTCTAGGAAGGAGCGCAGTTGCTCGGAGCGGCTGGGGTGACGCAGCTTGCGCAGGGCCTTGGCCTCGATCTGGCGGATGCGCTCGCGGGTGACGTCGAACTGCTTGCCGACCTCCTCGAGGGTGTGGTCGGTGTTCATGTCGATGCCGAAGCGCATGCGCAGCACCTTGGCCTCCCGCGGGGTGAGGCCGGAGAGCACGTCCTGGGTGGCCTCGCGCAGACCCTCCATGGCGGCGGCGTCCACCGGGGACAGGATGCTGGTGTCCTCGATGAAGTCGCCCAGGTGCGAATCCTCGTCGTCGCCGATGGGCGTCTCCATGGAGATCGGCTCCTTGGCGATCTTGAGCACCTTGCGCACCTTGTCCTCGGGCATGGCCATGCGCTCGGCCAGCTCCTCGGGGGTGGGTTCCCGGCCCATCTCCTGCAGCATCTGCCGCGAGATGCGGTTGAGCTTGTTGATGGTCTCGATCATGTGTACCGGGATGCGGATGGTGCGGGCCTGGTCCGCGATGGAGCGGGTGATGGCCTGCCGGATCCACCAGGTGGCATAGGTCGAGAACTTGTAGCCGCGACGGTATTCGAACTTGTCGACCGCCTTCATCAGGCCGATGTTGCCCTCCTGGATCAGGTCCAGGAACTGCAGGCCGCGGTTGGTGTACTTCTTGGCGATGGAGATCACCAGGCGCAGGTTGGCCTCGACCATCTCCTTCTTGGCGCGCCGGGCCTTGGCCTCGCCGATGGACATGCGGCGGTTGATGTCCTTGATCTCGCTGATGCTCAGGCCGGCTTCCTTCTCGATGGCCAGCAGCTTGGTCTGGGCGCGGCGTATTTCATCACGGTGCGCCTCCAGCCCCTTGGCGAACTTCTGGCCGCTCTTGATCTGCTCGTCGACCCAGTCGAGATTGGTTTCGTTGTCCGGGAAGCTGGCGATGAAGGTCTTGCGCGGCATCTGGGCGCGGTTGACGCAAATGTCCAGGATGGCGCGCTCGTGGCCACGGATGCGGTCGACCACATCGCGCAGCTGTCCCGTGAGCGCGTCCACCACTCGCGGCACCAGCTTGAGTTCCATGAAACGTTCGGACAGGTCCTTGCGCAGTCTGGCAATGGACTTCTCCGACTTCGCTGCCAGCAGCTTCTTGTGCAGCTTGCGCAGTTCCTCGAAGCGGGCCTTTGCCTCCTCGGGATCGGGGCCGGTGTCGACCACGGTCTCGCTGTCGTCGTCATCCTCGTCGTCGCTGGCGGCCTGGGCCGGCTGCGGCGGCGTGGGAATGCTGTCGTCATCGAGTTCGCTGGGATCGATGAAGCCGACAATGAGGTCGGACAGGCGCATGTCGCCGGCCTCGACCTTGGCATATTCTTCGAGCAGGGTGGCAATGGAGCCGGGGTAGACGGAGATCGCCGACAGCACCTGGCGCAGGCCGTCCTCGATGCGCTTGGCGATCTCGATCTCGCCCTCGCGGGTAAGCAGCTCCACGGTGCCCATCTCGCGCATGTACATGCGCACCGGATCGGTGGTGCGGCCGAACTCGCTGTCGACGCTGGCCAACGCGGCGGCGGCCTCCTCGGCGGCATCCTCGTCGGGGACACCGGAACCGCTCAGCAGCAGCGTGTCCGCGTCGGGCGTCTCCTCGTGCACGGAGATACCCATGTCGTTGATCATGTTGATGATATCTTCGATCTGTTCGGGATCGACGATGTCATCGGGCAGGTGATCGTTGACCTCGGCATAGGTCAGGAAACCCTGTTCCTTGCCCTTGGCGATCAGGAGTTTGAGCTGTGACTGCTGGTCCTGGTTCATAGATGTCGGTTCTGTCGGCGCTTCGCGCAAATGGGTTCGTCCGAAATGGAACGGGCCGAGGCACTGGGCCTCGGCCGGGTCAGCAAAATCAAACGTTCAGTGTAGCTGAACCCGGTTCCGTTTTCCAGCCTGGTCAGGGTTGCGGCGGGGCGCCCGACTGGTGGGGGCGCCTGCCCATGAGTTCTTTCCATTCAACAAGTTCGTCGTCGGTCAGGCGGCCATCCCGGGCCAGTTTGTCCTGGAGCAGGTGCCAGCGCGCATCCTGCCACGCCGTCACCATGAGACGGAGCAGGCCGCGCAGTTCTTCCCTGAGATCAACCCCGGCCGGCGTCTCCGGCGGGCGGCTGGCAAGCTTCCACAGGGCCGCTTCGGCCGGGTGTCCGCGGAAGTGCTCCATCAGGCTGCCGACGTTCCTTAGATGCGGCTCGCGGCGCAGAAGTTCAAGCAGTTCCCGCAGCAGCGGCACCCCCGGCAGTTCGATCGCGGACAGTTCCGGCGGCGGCTCGATCCCGCCGGCCAGCTCCGGGTGGTGCAGCAGCAGGTGGATGGCACTGCGCACCGGGCGCCGCGAGCCTTCGGCGGGGCGTCGCGGTCGCCGCGATGCCGGTGCGGTATTGTCCGCGGCTGGCTCGCGCTGCAGCAGTCGCGTCAGGTGTCCGACCTCCATGTCCACCTGCTCGGCCAGGCGCTGCACCATCAGGTCGTGGAATACGCCCTCGGGCAGCCGGGCGAGCAGGGGCCGCGCGCGCTCCACCAGCCGCGCCTGACCCTCGCTGGTACGGATATCGGCCTCTTCCCGCAAATGTTCATAGAAATATTCGGAAAAGGGGGTCGCCGCCTCGGTGCGGGCGAGAAAGGCGTCACTTCCCTCGCGGCGCACCAGGCTGTCCGGGTCCTCGCCCTCGGGCAGAAACAGGAAGCGGGCCTGGCGGCCGTCGCGCATGACCGGCAGGGCGTTCTCCAGCGCGCGCCAGGCGGCGGCGCGGCCGGCGCGGTCGCCGTCGAAGCAGAAGATGACGTCCGGCACCACCCGGAACAGTTGTTCCAGATGTTCGCGGGTCGCGGCGGTGCCCAGCGTCGCCACGGCATGGCTGATGCCGAACTGGGCCAGCGCCACCACGTCCATGTAGCCCTCGACCACCAGCAGCGATTCCAGCTTGCGGGTGCGGCGGCGCGCCTCGAACAGGCCGTACAGCTCGCGGCCCTTGTGGAACACGGGGGATTCGGGCGAGTTGAGGTATTTCGGCTTCTCGTCACCCAGCACCCGGCCGCCGAAGCCGATCACGCGGCCGCGGCGGTCGTGGATGGGAAACAGGATGCGGTCGCGGAAGCGGTCGTAGAGGCTGCCGTCGTCGCGGCGGATGGCCAGGCCGCTGTCGGCCAGCAGTCGGCGCGCGGCCTCCGTGGTGCCCAGCGCCGCGACCAGGTTCTCCCAGCCCGGCGGCGCATAGCCCAGCCCGAAGTCGCGGGCGATCTCGCCGGACAGGCCGCGCCGGCGCAGGTAGTCCACCGCACGTTCCCGTTGCGGGTGCTCGCGGAGCTGGCGCTGGAACCAGCGCGCGGCCTCGGCCTGGATCTCGTACAGGCCGCCATGGGCCTCGGGCGCCGCCGCCAGTGCCTCGCGCGGGACCTCGACCCCGGCCAGCCGTGCCAGTTCCTCCACCGCCTCGACGAAGGCGAGGTGGTCGTATTCCATCAGGAAACCGATGGCGTTGCCATGCGCGCCGCAGCCGAAGCAGTGATAGAACTGCTTGGTCGGGCTGACGGTGAAGGAGGGGGTCTTTTCGTTGTGAAAGGGGCAGCAGGCGCTGAATTCGCGGCCGCTTTTCTTCAGCGGCACCCGCGCCTCGATGACCTCGACGATGTCGACGCGCCCGAGAAGGTCGTCGATGAACTGCTGCGGAATACGGCCGGCCATGGGGTGCAGTCTAGCCTAAACGAATGGCCACGGAATCCACTGAATCCACGGCAACGCCAATCGCTGCGCACGCGTCCTGCGCGACACCAGGGAGGGCCGCCATTGCAGTGGGTTCAGTGGATTCCGTGGCTATTCCGAGAGTCGGGCCTTGACCTGGCCGCTGACCTTGCCCATGTCGGCGCGGCCGGCGAGCTTCGGCTTGAGCTGGCCCATGACCTTGCCCATGTCCTTGATGCTGGAGGCGCCCGTTGCCGCAATGGCTTCGTCGATCAGGGCGTTGATTTCGGACTCGCTGAGCGGTTCCGGGAGATAGGTCCGGATGACCTCGATCTCGGCCTGTTCCTTTTCCGCCAGTTCTTCGCGCCCGGCCTTGCGGTACTGGTCGATGGACTCGCGGCGCTGCTTGACCATCCTGTCCAGGGTGGCCACCACTTGCGCGTCGTCGAGCTCGATGCGCTCGTCGACCTCGCGTTGCTTGATGGCGGCGATGATCAGCCGGATGGTGCCCAGGCGCACCTTGTCGCCGGCGCGCATGGCGGCCTTCATATCCTCCTGGATACGGGCCTTGAGTGTCATGAGGAGAGCAGGTTCAGTAGGGGCGCTGACGACGGGCAGCCTCGCGCGACACCTTCTTCATGTGACGCTTGATGGCCGCGGCGCGCTTGCGCTTGCGTTCCTGGGTGGGCTTTTCGTAGTACTCGCGGCGGCGGACCTCGGAGAGGATGCCGGCCTTTTCGCAGGAGCGCTTGAAGCGGCGCAGGGCGACTTCGAAGGGCTCGTTTTCCTTGACGCGTACGCTGGGCATGAACTCTTTCACCTCACGGCAATGACAGAAGCCGGACCGGCCGTGGCGGGCCCGAAAGGGCGCACATTCTAAACATTCGCCGCCGGGAACGCAAAACGGCCGCTTGCGGCCCGGTGCCGGGGCCCGGACAATGGCGCGCCATGCGGGTCCTCGGCATCGAAAGCTCCTGTGACGAAACCGGGCTGGCGCTCTACGACAGCGAGCGCGGCCTGCTGGCGCACGCCCTGCACAGCCAGATCGCGGTTCACGCCGAGTTCGGCGGCGTGGTGCCCGAGCTGGCGTCGCGTGACCATGTCCGAAAACTGCTTCCACTGATGCGGCAGGTCATTGATGAAGCAGGGGTTTCCGTCCGGGAGCTGGACGGCGTCGGCTATACCGCCGGGCCGGGCCTGATCGGTGCGCTGCTGGTCGGGGCCGCGGTGGGGCGCTCGCTGGCCTGGAGTCTGGGCGTGCCCGCGGTCGGCGTGCACCATATGGAAGGCCACCTGCTGGCGCCGATGCTGGAGGCCGATCCGCCGGCCTTCCCCTTCGTGGCGCTGCTGGTCTCGGGCGGGCACACGCTGCTGGTCGAGGTCGCGGGCGTCGGGCGCTACCGGGTGCTGGGGGAGTCGCTGGACGACGCCGTGGGCGAGGCCTTCGACAAGACCGCCAAGCTGCTGGGCCTGCCCTATCCCGGCGGACCGGCCCTGGCCCGGCTGGCCGAGGCCGGCGATCCCGGACGTTTTCGTTTCCCGCGCCCCATGACCGACCGCCCCGGACTGGATTTCAGCTTCTCCGGTCTCAAGACCTTTGCCCTCAATACCTGGCAGGGCTGCGCGCAGACCGACGCCGACCGTGCCGACATCGCCCGCGCCTTCGAGGAGGCCGTGGTCGACACCCTGGCCATCAAGTGCCGCCGCGCCCTGGAGCAGACCGGCCTGTCGGCGCTGGTGGTCGCCGGCGGCGTCGGTGCCAACCGACGGCTGCGCGAGCGGCTGGCACGGCTCGCTGCGGAGCGGGGCGCGCGGCTGCACTTTCCGCGGCCCGAGTTCTGCACCGACAACGGCGCCATGATCGCCTTTGCCGCCAGCTGCCGGCTGGCCGCGGGCGAGACGGCGCCGCTGGCCGTCGAGGCACAGGCGCGCTGGTCGCTGGAATCGCTGGCGGCGGTTCCTTGACCTGCCGTTGGCCAGCCTTTCCAATACGCCCATGTCGCAACTGATCCCCTGGCTCGTCGTCGTCGCCGGTTATCTGCTCGGCTCCATCGCCACCGCCATCCTGGTCGGCCGCCTGCTGGGTGTGGGCGATCCGCGCGCCCGCGGGTCCGGCAACCCCGGCGCCACCAACATGCTGCGTCTCGGCGGCCGCAAGGCCGGGGCGTTGACCCTGATCGGCGATATGCTCAAGGGCCTGCTCGCGGTGCTGCTGGCGCGCCTGCTGGAGCAGCCCGTCCCGGTGCAGGCGGCGGCCGGTTTCGCCGCCTTCATCGGCCACCTGTATCCGGTCTATTTCGGCTTCAGGGGCGGCAAGGGCGTGGCCACCGCGCTGGGGGTGCTGCTGGGACTGAACTGGCTGGTCGGCCTGGCCACCATCGGCACCTGGCTGGCGGTGGCCTTCGTCAGCCGCATCTCCTCGCTCTCGGCCCTGGTGGCCAGTGCGCTGGCGCCCTTCTATCTGTGGTGGCTGGCGCCGGAGCCGGTGGCGGTGAGCCTGGTCGCCGTCATGACGGTGCTGCTGTACTGGCGGCATCGTTCCAACATCCGCAATCTCGTCAACGGTACGGAAGGAAAGATCGGCGCGCGGAACTGAGTACCCGGCGCCAGCACAGCCATGGATACCATTTTCATACGTGACCTGCGCGTCGACACCGTGATCGGCATCTTCGACTGGGAACGCCGCATCCGCCAGACCATCAGCTTGGATCTGGAAATGGCCACCGACATCCGCAAGGCGGCGGCCAGCGACCGCATCGAGGACACGCTCAACTACAAGGCCGTGGCCAAGCGTCTGATCGCCTTCGTCGAGGCCAGCGAGTTCCAGCTGGTGGAAACGCTGGCCGAGCGCTGCGCCGAGATCGTGCGCGAGGAGTTCGGCGTGCCCTGGCTGCGGCTCACCGTGAACAAGACCGGCGCGGTGCGCGGTGCGCGCGACGTGGGCGTCATCATCGAGCGCGGCAGCCGCGAGGGAGGTTGAGTGGCGCGGGTGCATGTCAGCATCGGCAGCAACATCGACCGCGAGCGTTCGGTGCGCCAGGGCGTGGCCGGACTGCGCGAGGCCTTCGGTCCCCTGACCCTGTCGCCAGTCTATGAAACGGCCGCGGTCGGTTTCGAGGGCGACGACTTCTACAACCTGGTGGCCGGCTTCGACACCGATCTCTCCCCGCAGCAGGTCGCACAGCGGCTGCGCGCCATCGAGGACGCCGCCGGGCGCGACCGCAGCCAGCCGCGCTTCTCGCCGCGCACCCTGGACCTCGACCTGCTGCTCTACGATGACGCCGTGCTGCAGGCGGATGGCGTGCACATCCCGCGCGACGAGATCCTCAAGTACGCCTTCGTGCTCAAGCCGCTGGCCGACATCGCCGGCAGCCTCCGTCATCCCGAGTGCGGCGAAACCTACGCGGCGCTGTGGGCGCGCTTCCAGGGCGACCGTGATCTTCGGCCCGTCGCGCTCGAACTCGGCGACTGAGGCGTGGGCCGCCCCTGGGACATCCCGCCGGACTGGCCGCCGCCTCCGCCGGAGGCCCTGGCCGTCAGCGAGCGGCTGGTGGACGCCTTGCGCGCCGAGATGGCCGAGGCGGGCGGCGACATCCCCTTTTCGCGTTTCATGGAGCGTGCCCTGTATGCGCCGGGGCTCGGTTACTACAGCGCCGGCAGTCGCAAGTTCGGCGCCGAGGGCGACTTCGTTACCGCTCCCGAGGTGTCCGACCTGTTCTCCCTGTGTCTTGCCCGCACGGTGGCCGACCTGCTCGATGCGCTCGATGGCGGCGATGTCATCGAACTGGGCGCCGGCAGCGGGCGCATGGCCGCCGTGCTGCTGCGCGCACTGGAACGCGCCGGCCGCCTGCCGGCCCGCTATCGCATCCTCGAACCCAGCGCCGCGCTGTGCGAGCGCCAGCGCCAGGCACTGGCGCTGGAGGTGCCCGATCTGCTGGCGCGGGTGGAATGGATGGCGGGCCCGCCCGACGAGCCCTGCGAGGCCGCGGTCGTCGGCAACGAGGTACTGGATGCCTTGCCGGTGGAGTGCCTGCGCTGGCGTGACGGAGGGATCGAGCAGGCAGGTGTGGGCTGGGACGGCGAAGGCTTTGCACTGTCCTGGCGGCCGGCACAGGGTGACTGGGTGGCGACGGTGGCCGCCATTGCCCGCGAGCAGGGCTGGCCGGAGGGCTACCGGACCGAATGGTGCGCCATGCTGCCGGCCTGGCTGCGGACCATCGCCGCACCGGTCGCGCGCGGTGCCTTCCTCTTCATCGATTACGGCCATCCGCGCCGCGAGTATTTCCATCCCCAGCGCAGCGGCGGCACGCTCATGTGTCACTACCGCCATCGCGCTCATCCCGATCCGCTGCTGCTGCCGGGGCTGCAGGACATCACGGCCCATGTCGACTTCACTGCCCTGGCCGAGGCCGGGGAGGCCGCTGGCCTGGCACCCGCCGCCTGCGTGACCCAGGCGCAGTTGCTCATGGATGCCGGCATCGATACCTGTTTCGCCGAGGCGCAGACGGGTGATCCGGTGCAGGATCTGGCACTCGCCCAGCAGGTCAAGACCCTGATGCTGCCCGGCGAAATGGGCGAACGATTCCAGGCCATGCTGCTCCTGCGGGGCGAACTGCCGCTGCCGCGCGGCTTTCGCAGTGGCGATCTGCGTTGGCGGTTGTGAGGGCATGAGGAGTGAGGTGTGAGAAAAGGGTTGCGGGGACGCGGGCGGTTGCGGACACTGCTCGCCTGACGCCTGACGCCTGACGCCTGACGCCTGACGCCCATGGACCTCCTGCACATCATCGTCCTCGCCCTGTTGCAGGGCCTGACCGAATTTCTGCCCATCTCCAGCTCGGCGCACCTGATCCTGGTGCCGCAGCTGCTGGGCTGGCCGGATCAGGGTCTGGCCTTCGACGTGGCGGTGCATGTGGGCACGCTGGCAGCGGTGGTCTTCTACTTCCGTGCCGAGCTGCGACGGATGCTCGGCGACTGGCTGGCCTCGCTGGCCGGACGCGGGCTGACGGCGGAGGCGCGCCTGGCCTGGGCGGTGGGCTTCGGTACCATCCCGGTCGGGCTCGCAGGGCTGCTGTTCAAGGACTTCATCGAGACCGCGCTGCGTTCGCCGCTGGTCATCGCGGCCACCACCATCGGCTTTGGCCTGCTGCTGGGCTGGTCGGACCGCATCGGCCGGCGCGCGCGTGACGAACACGCCATCGGCTGGCGCGACGTGCTGGTGATCGGCGTCGCCCAGGCGCTGGCCCTGATCCCGGGGACCTCGCGTTCCGGCGCCACCATGACCGCCGGCCTGCTGATGGGCCTGACCCGCGAGGCGGCGGCACGCTTTTCCTTCCTGCTGTCGATTCCGGTGATCCTGCTCGCCGGCCTGCTGGAGGCGCGCGAGCTGGTCGGCAGCGCTGCACCCGTCGACTGGCGGGCGCTGATCATCGGCGCCGGCGTGTCGGCCGTCAGTGCCTATCTCTGCATTCACTTCTTCCTGAAACTGCTGGCACGCATCGGCTTCATGCCCTTTGTGATCTATCGCCTGCTGCTGGGCGCGGTGCTGCTGGTGATCTTTCTCTGAGCGGGTCGGGCGTCAGATTCCTCGACAGCCCGTTTCTCGCAACCTGTTGATTTTTTGTGATCTGGTGTCGAACTTCCTGACGCCGCCGGTAGGGCACGGCTGCGGCGCGCGATTCAACCTGTTGATATTTATGACACTCCAGGCCTGTTGGCACGGAAGCTGTATATAAGTAACGTCTAATTTTCTGATAAAGATCGGGTCGACGCCATGATGAAGAACAGTTGCCGCTGCATTGGCCTTGCCCTGGGCCTGCTGGTGTCTGTCGGTGTCCCTGCAGCGAGCCTCTGGCTGCCCGGGATCGAGGGCATGCTGCCCACCGTGCCCAACCCCGGGCTGCTGGTCGAGGCCGAAGCGGCGGCCGAGGCACTGCCGGTTCCCATTCCGGTGCTGCTGATGTCCGGCCTGCTGCTGGGGCTGGTCGCGGTACTGCGCGCGCGGCGCTGACCGGGGACAGGCCGGCAAGGCCCGTCGACCACCCCGGGTAGCGCGCTCCGCCTCACCGCTCGCGCCTCACGCCTCAACTCCGCTCGCGCAGCAACTGCCGGATCTCGCCGGCATGGCGGCGACTGACCTCGAGCCGGACCCCGGTGCCGGCCACGGGCACGCAAAGCTGGCCCTCGGCATTCTTTTCCAGCGCCTGCAGGCAGCCGCGCGCAACCAGGGCGTTGCGGTGCACCCGCACGAAGCGTTCGCGGAACTCCTCCTCCAGGGATTTGAGCGACGCCTCGATCAGGGTCTCGCCGGCACTGGTACCGACCGCGACATACTTGTGGTCGGCACGGAAATAGCGGATGTCGGCCACGGGGATCAGCCGCAGGTTGCCGCGCTCGCGCACCAGGATGTGGGTGCGGCTGCGGGGCGCCTCGCCCTCGAGCTGTCCGGCCTGGGCGCGGGTCAGGCGGCGTGCGTTGGCCAGCGCGGTGGCCAGCCGGTCGGCCCGCACCGGCTTGAGCAGATAGCCGAGCGCGCAGGCCTCGAAGGCCTCCAGCGCATGCTCGCCGTAGGCGGTGGTGAAGATCACGGCCGGCGGCGCCGGCAGCGCGGCCAGGTGGCGGGCCGCCTCCAGCCCGTCCATCTCGGGCATGCGGATGTCCAGCAGCACCAGATCCGGTTCCAGTGCCTGCACCTGCTCCAGCGCCTCGCGGCCGGTGGCGGCCTCGCCGACCACCTCCGTCTCCGGTAGCTCGGCGAGCAGGCGGCGCAGGCGGTCGCGGGCCAGCGCCTCGTCGTCGACGATCAGGATCTTCACGAACCCTCCTCCAGCGGAAACAGCAGCCGCACCCGGTATTCGCCGTCACGGACCTCGGTCTGCAGCCGCGCCCCCGGGCCGAACGCCAGCGTCAGCCGCTCGCGGATGTTGGCCAGCGCCATGCGGTTGCCGTCGGCATGCGGCGTGACCCCGCCCGGCGGCAGCGGATTGCGCACCTCGAGGCGCAGCACGCCGCGGTTGCAGGTGGCGATGATGCCCAGCCGGCCGCCGCTGGCGGAGGCCTCGATGCCGTGATAGACGGCGTTTTCCAGCAGCGGCTGCAGAATCAGCGGGGGCACCGGCTGCTCCAGCGGCAGATTCTTGGTGGTCCACTCGGTCTGCAGGCGCTCCCCCAGGCGCTGGGCCTCGATGTTGAGGTAACGGCGGGCGATCTCCAGCTCCTCGCCGAGGGTGATGCGCGCCTCGACGTCGCGCATGGTGACCCGGAACAGGTCGGCCAGGTCCTGCACCAGCTCCTCGGCCAGCGCCGGGTCGCTGCGGGTGAGGGAGGCGATGGTGTTGAGGCTGTTGAACAGGAAGTGGGGACGAATGCGGGCGGCCAGCGCCTCCACCCGCGCCCTTGCCTCCGCCTGCACCTGCTGTTCCCATTGATGCCGCACGTAGAAGTAGCGCAGCACCATGCCCACCACCAGCGCCCCCACCAGCAGGTTGCGCAGCGTGAACAGGGCATGGTCGGGCGTCGCCGCCGCCAGCCCCAGGGGACCGGTCAGGCGGTAGGCGACCTCCGAGAACAGCGCAATCAGCAGCAGCAGCAACAGGTAGCTGATCAGCGCCGCGGACCGGGGAGACAGCCGCTCCAGATGACCGCGCAGGAGGCACAACAGGCCGGCGCAGGAAAGCGCCGTCCACTGCACGAACAGCGAGGTGACGCCCAGGTCACTCCAGGTGCGCTCGCTGAAGTCGGCATCCGCCAGCACCAGCAGGAAGGCCAGCAGCTCGGCCACCACCACCACCGCGAACACCCGCCGCACCTGGCAGAAGTCGGGCAGGAAGAAGCCGTCCGCCGCCGTTCCCTGGATCTTTCCGGTCTCCCCCATGACGGGAGTTTCGGTGTTCGCGGCCCCGCTGGCAAGCGCCCGCGGGCGCCGGCTCCGGTATACTGGGCGCCCCTGCCATCCGCGAGAGTCCTAAAGCAAGCCATGACCGACAAGGACAGCACCGACAAGCCCTGGGGCGGCCGCTTCAGCGAATCCACCGACGCCTTCGTGGAAGCCTTCACCGCCTCGGTGGGCTTCGACCACCGGCTCTATGCCTGCGACATCCAGGGCTCCATCGCCCATGCCCGCATGCTGGCCCGGGTCGGCGTGCTGGACGAGGCCGAGTGCCAGCGCATCGTCGAGGGGCTGGAGGCCATCCGCGGCGAGATCGAGCGCGGCGAGTTCGAATGGTCGGTCGGGCTCGAGGACGTGCACATGAACATCGAGGCACGGCTCACCCAGCGCATCGGCGATGCCGGCAAGAAGCTGCACACCGGCCGCTCGCGCAACGACCAGGTAGCGACCGACCTGCGCCTCTACCTGCGCGAGCAGATCGACGCCTGCCGCGCCGAACTGCGTCGCCTGCAACAGGGGCTGGTCGATCTCGCCGAGCGCGAGGCCGACACCATCATGCCAGGCTTCACCCACCTGCAGGTGGCCATGCCCGTGACCTTCGGCCATCACCTGCTGGCCTGGTTCGAGATGCTGGAACGCGACCGGGCGCGGCTGGCCGACTGCCGTCGCCGGGTCAATGTGATGCCTTTGGGCGCGGCGGCGCTTGCCGGCACCACCTATCCGATCGACCGCGCCTACACCGCCGAGCTGCTGGGCTTCGATGCGCCGTCGGAAAATTCGCTGGACGCGGTCAGCGACCGCGACTTCGTGATCGAGTTCACCGCGGCCGCGGCGCTGATCATGACCCACCTGTCGCGCATGTCCGAGGAGCTGATCCTCTGGACCTCGGCCCAGTTCGGCTTCATCGACCTGCCCGACCGCTTCTGCACCGGCTCCAGCATCATGCCGCAGAAAAAGAACCCGGACGTGCCGGAACTGGTACGCGGCAAGACCGGCCGGGTCAATGGCCACCTGATCGGCCTGCTGACGCTGATGAAGGGCCAGCCGCTGGCCTACAACAAGGACAACCAGGAAGACAAGGAACCCCTGTTCGACACCCTCGACACCCTGCTTGGCTCGCTGCGCGTGTTCGCCGACATGATCCCGGCCATCGAGCCGAACCGCGAGCGCATGCGCGAGGCGGCGCGGGCGGGTTTTTCCACCGCCACCGATCTCGCCGACTATCTGGTGCGCAAGGGCGTGCCCTTCCGCGATGCCCACGAGATCGTCGGCAAGGCGGTGCGCCACGGCATCGACACCGGCCGCGACCTGGCCGAGCTGCCGCTCGAGGACCTGCAGCGCTTTTCGTCCGTCATCGGGGCAGACGTGTTCGAGGTGCTGACCCTGGAAGGCTCGGTGGCGGCCCGCAACCACCTCGGCGGCACGGCGCCGGAGCAGGTGCGGGCGGCGGCGCGGCGGGCCCGGGAGCGGCTGGCGCGGGATTGAACCGCCCCTGCGGGCTGTCCTTTCAAGGGTTGCCTGGCCTGCCGCCTGCCTCAGCCGGCCGCGACCTGCGGCCCGGAGAGATTCGGGATCCTGAGCTTGTCGCGCTCGATGTGCGGCTGCGGCCGACCGACGAAATACCCCTGCACATAGTCCACGCCGATGCGGCGCAGCAGCGCGAAGGCCTCGGCCGACTCCACATATTCGGCAATGGTGCGGATGCCCAGTCCGCGCGCCACGTCGACCAGCGCCTTCACGAACAGCCGATCCTCGCGGTTGCGGGTGATGTCGCGAATGAAGCTGCCGTCGATCTTGAGGATGTCGACCTTCAGGTTCTTCAGATAGGAGAAGGAGGAGAAGCCGACCCCGAAGTCGTCCAGCGAGATCCGGCAGCCGAGCTGTCGCACCCGGGCGATGAACTCGACGGCTCGGCTCATGTTCTCGCAGGCCGCGGTCTCGGTTACCTCAAAGGTGATACGCGAGGGATCCACGCCGCTGTCGCCCAGTGTCTCGCGGATGAAATCGAGCATGGCCTCGTCACCCACCGAAAGGCCGGACAGGTTGATGGAAATTCCCACGGACGCCATGTCCGCGGGCAACCCGGCCAGATAGGCAACCGCCTTCCGCATGATGATGCGATCCACCTGTCCGATCAGCCCGAACTGCTCGGCCGCCGGGATGAAGTTGCCCGGCATCAGGCTGTTGCCGTCAGTGTCGCGGATGCGCACCAGGGTCTCGAAATGGTGCACCTGGCCGTCGACCACGCCAGCGATGGGCTGGAACACCAGCTCGAAGAGTTCGTGGTCGATGGCCTCCAGCACCTTGTTCTTCCACGCCAGCTGCGAGCCCATGCGCTCGCGGGCGGTGTCTGCCTCGCTGTAGACCTGAATGCGGTTGCGGCCTCCGTCCTTGGCGGCATACATGGCGGTATCGGCCATGGCCATGAGTTCCACCGCCTGGCCGCCCTGGTCCGGGAAGAACACCAGGCCGACAGAAGCGGTGACATTGATGGTCTGGCCGCCATGAATGGGGCGGCATTCGTTCACGGCATCGAGCACCTGGCGCGCCTTGAGCAGCGCCTGCTCGCGATCCATCTCGGGAAAGGCCATGGCGAACTCGTCACCGCTGACGCGGGCCACCAGGTCCTCCTTGCGCGACAAGCGGTTCAGCACCCCGGCCACCTGGACGATGATCTCGTCACCCACGGCATGGCCGGCGGCATCGTTGATCAGCTTCAGGTGGTCGAGGTCGATCAGCAGCAGCGCACCGCGGGTACCGCGCGACTGGCTGCGACGGATCTCGTGGGCGAGATCGATGAGGAAGCGGCGACGATTGGCCAGGCCGGTCATCTGGTCCTGGTTGGCCAGCACGGTCAGCCGTTCCTCGTCCTGCTTGGCCTTGGAAATATCGCTGGCGGTGCCGCGGTAGCCGCGGAAGTGCCCGCCTTCCAGCACCGGCATGCCGTTCAGGCGCAGGTGGCGCCGGCTGCCGTCGATCAGGGTCAGGGTCAGCTCCAGATCGCGGAAGGGATAGTAGCGCTCGCGGTCGGGGCACAGCCGTGCCATGACGTCGCTCATGTCGTCGCGCACGAAGATCTCGTCCAGCCGCCGGCCGATGAACTCGTCGGGACGCATACCCATGGTGGTGGTGATGCTCGACGACACATAGACGAAGCGGCACTCGGCGTCGGTTTCCCACAACCAGTCCGAGGAACTCTCGGCGAAGTCGTGGAAACGCTGGCGGTTGCGTTCCAGTTCCGCCTGCGAGGCACCCAGGTTGTCGAGCATGAGGTTGAAGGCCTGGGCGAGCTGGCCCAGCTCGTCGCGGCGATGGATGTTGACCTTGTGATTGAGGTCGCCCGAGGCGATCTGGCGCGTGGCCTTCACCAGCGCCAGCACCGGGCGGGTGAGCGTGGCACCGCTGACCGCCACGCCGAACACGCCCGCGACCACCAGAATGACGGCCGAGAACAGCAGTGCGCGCTTGCCCAGCGCCTCGTAGGGGGCCCAGTAGTGGGCAGCGGGGTGTGCCAGCAGCAGATGGGCCGCGGTGGTTTCGCCGTCACCCGCCAGCACCCTGAACACATGACCGATGTAGCGCTCGCCGCCGGCGAGGAACGCCAGCGGCCGGCGGTCGTTGCCGCCATAGCTGAGCTCGGCAAACGGGGTCTCGGGTGTCGGCAGGGTGCTGCCCAGCACCGCCTGGCCATGGAACAGGGCCACATCGGCGGATACCAGTTCCTTGAGCCGGGCCACCGCCGGCTGGCCGACCTCCTCGCCCAGCAACAGCACGCCGATGGGCGTGCCGTCGGGCGCCTGGATGGGCGTGGCGGCCAGACGCAGGAAGGTATCGAAGATGAGCGCATTGCCGAAGGCAGCATCGGCACCGCCCAGCACCCGCTGCACCAGCTCGTCCAGTGGCCGCGAGGCCAGCACCTGGGGCGAGGTGAAGTGGGGCTTGCGACCTTCTGCGACGACATTGCCACCACCGGCATCCAGGTAGATGGCGAGCAGGTCGATGCCGGGGCGCGGAAACAGGTCTTCCAGCATGCTGCGCACGGTAGCGGCATCGCCGGTGATGGCCGCAGCCATCAGCGCCGGCTCGCGGCCGATGCCGCGGGCGGTGCTGACCATGCGGTCGAAGGCGGTCTTCTGCGCCTCCACGAACACGCCGTGGGCACGCTGTATGTCCTGATCGATCATCTGCCCGACATGGCGCTGGATGAGCAGGTACCCGGACACGGCCACGCCGATCATCACCGCCAGCAGCAGCAGGACGACGAAGAGGGTGTTTTTCTGGCCGAGCTTCATGTGTGCCGTGATGTCCCTGTCAGTAACCGGGCCGTGCCGGGTAGAGCTGTTCCACGGCGACCACCGGCAAGCCCGCCGGTCCCCGCCGTTGCAACATGCGCCGCTGCAGGACGATGGCCAGGGGCGGCGGCGCCGTCATCGCCAGGGCGTCGATCTCGCGGGTCTCGGCGCCGGGCGCGGCGATGCGCAGCTTCCACTGTCCGGGCCGCAACCCCCTGAACTCGAACCGCCCACCGGGCTCCAGCAGCCGGGTTTCGCCGCTCTCGAGCACGTCGATGCGGGCATGGTTGCGGCTGTGTATGCGGCAAAACAGGTGATAGATGCCGGGATGCGCCAGCGGTCGGCTGAGCTCTGCCGCCAGGCCGTCCCGCTGGGGAGGTGCCAGCCGGATCTCGGTGTCCTCGGGCTCCCAGAACAGCAGGTGATGCACCGGATCCTCGTTGCGGAAACGGATGCGGTCACCGCGCTGGACGACCAGATAGGCGGGCTGGAAGCGGCCGTCCACGACCCGCAACAGATGCTCGCGCGACGCCGCCGACGTCACGGGTCCGTCGGGTCCGGCGAGCAGGGTGACGCCGATGCGCGGGTCGGCCAGACGCGGCGCGACGCCCTCGTGGCTGGCCCAGTCCACGCGACCGCGGATCTCGGCCGCCTGGATGGCACTCCATGCAAACAACAGCCCCAGCGCCCATGCCCGGTGTGGCATCCCGCTCCTCGCTTTCCCTGATATCATCAGAACGGTTAACGGCCGCCCCATGACCTTTCTTGATGCGGGCGCCGGATCAAGGGACCCCCATCGGACCGGCCAGAAGAGTCTTCCATGAAACCCGGCGACGCACCTGTTCGCGACTCGCTCGAAGGCCTGCGCCAGCGACTGCGCGCCTTCGCCGACGCCCGTGACTGGGAACAGTTCCACTCACCGAAGAACCTGAGTATGGCGCTGATCGCCGAGGCGGCCGAGCTTGTCGAGCATTTTCAGTGGCTTGACCAGGAAGCCAGCCGCAAGCTGCCGGCGGAAAAACTGGCCGAGGTGCGCCTGGAACTGGCCGACATACTTATTTATTTGGTGCGCACCGCCGACCAGCTCGGCGTGGACCTGATTGCCGCGGCCGAAGACAAGATCGCGCTCAACGAGCAACGCTATCCGGTGGATCTCGTACGCGGCCGGGCCGGCCGGGCCGAGGACTTCTGAAACGGCTGCATATCCGCCATCATCCACAGCCCCGGGCGCAACATGCGGGCTAAAGGCCCACCCCAGGCCCGTCGCTATCCTCCCTGTAAACCCGTTTCCGCCGTCGGTCGCCCCGCGTCCGGCGCGTCCACCCGTGCAAGGAGCCTCATGCCATGAAGGATGCACTGACCCCCGAACAGTGGCAGGCACTGTTCGAAACCCTGCCCGACCCGGTACTGGTCACGGGCGAGGACCTGGAGATCCTGGCCGCCAATCCGGCCGCGCGATCGCTGCTGTCCGACTCGGCGCACCAGCTCACCCCCGGCCACCCCATGCTGCAGGCTGCGCAATCCGGCAGCACCTGGGAATGGCGCGATGCCGGCGGCGAACTGCGGCCGTTCGAGGTCACGACCCGGCCCCTGCCCGGCGGCCTGCGCGCCCTGCTGTTGCGCGACACCAGTGATCAGGCCCGTCTGCGGGAGGAACTGGCCGCGCAGACCCTCAAGGACCCGCTCACCGGCCTGCTCAGTCTGCGTGGCCTGATCGTTGCCCTGGAACCCCAGGTTTCGCGCAGCCGCCGCTACGACAGTCCGCTGTCCGCCGTCGCCCTGCGACTGGACGGAATCGCCGAGGAACCGGCCCTGCTGGCCATCAGCCGCCTGTTGCGGGACAAGCTGCGCTGGGCCGACCTGGTGGCGCGCATCGAGGAAGACACCTTCATCGCGGTCCTGCCGGAGACCCGCCTGGGCGATGCCCGCCGGCTGATCGAGAAACTCCACGCCGAACTCGGCGTCTGCTGCAGCGAGCTGGCACTGCGGGTACAGTTCGGCGTGGTCGAGTGGTCGCGCGCCGACAGCGCCCAGACCCTGGTGCGCCGCGCCACCGACGCCGCGAGTCCCCAGGCCGCGGCCTCCTGAGCCGGAGCCCCGTGGCCACCCTGCTCAAGCACCCGCGTCCGGCCGTCGAACTCGACGGCGTGCAACTGCGCACCGTCAAGCGCCGCTTCATGGCGATCAACGCCGATCGCCTGAAGCGGGTGCAGCTGAGCCTGCGTGACCGCCAGAAGCTGTTCCTGGAACTGTTGCCGCTGCTGTTCCACGTCAACCATCCCATGCTGCCCGGCTACCTGAGCAGCAAGGCACCCTGCGGGGTGGCGGAATACAAGCCGTCCAAGCGCACACTGAGCGCCGCCAAGCGCCTGGCCAAGAGCCTCAGCTACACCCATCGTCCCGGGCAGGCATGCGACATCCTTGCCCTATACCTGATGGGTTCGAGCGGCACCATCGCCTACTCCAGCCGCAGCGACTTCGATATCTGGGTCTGCATCCGGCCCGACCTGCCGGCCGAGGCGCAGACCCAGCTTGCGCGCAAGGCCGAGGGCATCGAATCCTGGGCCGCCAGCCTGGGACTGGAAGTGCACTTCTTCCTGATGAACGACGAGGCCTTCCGCGCCGGCGAGGTGGCCTCGCTGTCCACCGAGAGCAGCGGCAGTGCCCAGCACCATCTGCTGCTCGACGAGTTCTATCGCACGGCACTGCTGCTGGCGGGACGCTATCCGCTCTGGTGGCTGGTGCCACCGGAATACGAGGGGGACTACGACCGCTATGCCGAGGAACTACGCCGACGCCGCTTCGTCAGCCCCAGGGAGACCGTGGACTTCGGCGGCATCGGCCACATGCCCGAAGGCGAATTCTTCGGCGCCGCCCTGTGGCAGCTCTACAAGGGCGTGTCCTCGCCCTACAAATCGGTACTCAAGATCCTGCTCATGGAAGCCTACGCGGACGAGTACCCGCACATCCGCATGCTCAGTACCCGCTACAAGGCGTCGGTGTACGAGGGCAAGGTGCACCTCGACGACCTGGACCCCTACATCCAGATGGTATCGCGGGTGGAAGAATACCTTCTGGAGAACGGCGAACTGGAACGCCTGGAACTCGCGCGACGCTGCTTTTATTTCAAGATATACGAGAAGATGAGCCTGCCGGATCGGCGCGGCAACATCAGCTGGCGACGCGAGCTGATGCGTGAACTGGTCACTGAATGGGGCTGGACCCAGCCACACCTGGTCATGCTGGACTCGCGCTCGGAATGGAAGATCGAGCGGGTCACGGAGGAGCGCCAGGCCCTGGTCGACGCCCTGGGCCGCAGCTATCGCGCCCTGTCCGACTTCGCCCGCAGCCACGCCGACCGCCAGGCCATCGATCCACGTGACCTGAATCTGCTCGGCCGTCGCCTCTATGCTGCCTTCGAGCGCAAGGCCGGCAAGGTGGACATCATCAATCCGGGCATCTCCGGCAATCTGCTGGAAGAGCGCCTGTCACTGCACCAGATCCGTGGCGAACAGGCCGGCTGGGCACTCTATCGCGGTACCCTGCGCTTTGGCGAGACCCTCGGCGAGCGCCCCATCAAGCGCAGCCACAGCCTGGTCGAGCTGCTGGCCTGGTGTCACTTCAACCAGATCAGCCGGCCCTACGGTTCCATGATCACCCTGCACCCCGAGGACTGCGATGTCAGCACCTGGGAACTGCGCTCGGTGATGGAATGTCTGCAGGACCTGTTTCCGGACGGACACCTCGACGAACCGGGCATGGAAGACCTGGCCCAGCCGGCCCGGGTCCGCCGCAATGCCCTGTTCATCAACCTCGGCATCGACCCCATGTCCAAGCTCACCCGCGAGGGCATGCAGCTGGTCAGCAGCCGCACCGATGCGCTGAGCTACGGCGGTCGCTGGGAAAACCTCGCCGTGGCCTTCGAGTTCATCATGGTCTCGAGCTGGCAGGAGGTGCTGACCTATCGCTACAGCGGCGCCGATGGCCTGCTGGACTGCCTGTGCGATTATCTGGCCTGGGCCCCGCTGTCATCCGGACAACGGCCGATCCCGGTCAACGGGTTCAGCTTCTCCTCCACCCGCGGCGGCCCCATCGCGCGCCGGGTCGAGGACGTGTTCCGCAATGTGATCGACTGGTACTACGGCAACGAGTGGGCGCAGACCGCACGCTACATCCTGCAGGTGGGCCACAGCTACTACGTTCTGCAACCCGAGAACGACGTGCCGCGCTATACGCGGCTCAAGAACCAGCGCGCGCTGCTCAACCACCTGGGCCAGCCGCAGGAGGGCTTCAGCCCGGTGCGGGTGGACGACGCCACCCTGCAGGACACGCCGCTGGCGCTGATCTATTCGGCCAACGAGCCGTGCAAGGTCCAGCTGTTCTACAAGGTCGAGGGTGACAAGGCACAGGTCTACGTGCTGGACGAGCACGGTTCGCTGTTCCACCAGAAGGTTGCCTATCACGATGCGCTGACCCTGCTGACCCAGTTTCAGCGCTTTCTGGATCACGTCGAACAGCGCCGCGCCGACCTCACCCGCGAATTCGGCATGGGTGACACCCATTACGAGGCAGAGTACTTCCAGATCGTGCAGCGACCGGGCAGCCCGATGCGGCTGGAACGGCAGAATCTCAGCCCCTTCAAGCAGTCGCGCAGCTACTTCGGCGTGCAGGTGATCGGCGACGTGCGCGAGCACAACCGCACGGTATTCACCATGTACTGCAACGATCGGGAGTTCTCGTCACTCGAATATGGCGAGGCGCTGTTCGAGGAAGTGGCGCGCCACGTGCTCAGCCACCGCGCCGGCGGCCAGACCTACCCCATCTATATCACCGACATCGACCTCGCCCGCAACCTGATCGGCGCCGAGGCCATTCGCGGCCTGCAGACGGTGCACTTCCTGAACTACAAGAAACGCATCGAGCAGCGACTCAACGAGGCGCTGGCCCGGCTGTAACTTTCGTGAACGGCGACCGACGGGTTTTGGCCACGGCAGGTGGATATTGTGTAGCCCGGATGCAGGCCCGCAGGGCCGGAATCCGGGTCAGCACCGCTCCCGGATTCCGCTCACGCTCCATCCGGGCTACCTGTCTGTAACCTTGATCAGACCTGGTAGGATGGGCAAAGGAGCGCAGCGACGTGCCCATCAGCATCCCCTGACCATCATGATGGGCACGGCCCTTCGGGCCTTTGCCCATCCTACAATTTCACAGGACTTCCATGTTCAGACAATTGTGAGACGACCAATATTTGGTTGCCGGGTTAATAATCAGTGGCTTCCACAAGGGAACGCAGAGAGCGCAGAGACACGGAGGACACCGAAGGGCCATTCGCAAACCCGATGCACTCCCTGCCCTCTGCGTCTCTGCGGACTCGGCGTCAACAACTGCCGTGAACGAAAAGAGCAAACTCACTCCAGCTCGCGCAAGCGATCGAAGATGGCCTCGAAATCACGCGCCCACTGTTCGAACACGGGTACCAGGTCCTCGGCCGGATAGAAGCGCTCGAACTCGCGCGGATCGGCCGCGACCAGCAGGGTCTCGTCGGCCTCGGCGAAGATGGCGACCTTGAGCGGCAGATAGGGGATCAGCTCCGGGTGCCCGGCCGACAGCCGGCGCAACTGTTCCGGCTTGCCGAAGAACACCACCCGATACTTGTCGGTCTGGTAGCCGAAGGTTGTCAGGCCGACGTCGACCCGCTGCACCCGCGACAACTGATAGCCCCGTTCCCTGATCGCCTCCTGCAGGGCCAGCATGGTCTCCGCGAAAGGCTGCGGCGAACGCGTCATCATCAGCTCGCTGGCAGCGAGCGCACCCGCGGCCAGCATCAGGATGCCGGCGAGGATCAGGCGCAACAGATTCACAGTGTCGCCTCCTCCAGGATGTCGACATACACCTGGTGCATCTGCTCGCAGGCCTCGTCGAGGTTGTGGTTGTTGAACAGCCGGCTCAGGCGCTTGGGATTGATGGACATCACCTTCACCACGCCCTTGTCCTCCACCACCGTCACCCGGCAGGGCAGGAACAGCCCCACCCGGGGGTCCAGCTTCATGGCATCGTAGAGGAAATTGAAGTTGCAGAAGTAGACGATGACCTGCTTCGGGTTCTGCTCGCCCTCCGGGAACAGCCCATGCTCGAGCAACTGGGTGCGGATGATGCGGAAGTTCTTGCCGATCACCGCCCGCTTCACCGCCTCCACCGTCTCCTCGACGCTGTAGGGCGATTCGTAGACCATGACCGCCGGTTCCTCCCGAGCCGGCCCGGCCGCACGGGGTGCCTGCTCGAAGCTGCGCACGAAGGCGACCAGATCGTCGATGTCCCGCTCGCTCAGGCCCCGATCCAGGAAGGACGCCATGGGCGTGCCCTCGCGGCCCTTCATCAAGGTGGCCTTGATCATGGCGTCGCTGGCAGCCTTGAGGAAGCCGGGATTGTTCAGCGCCGGAGCGATGATGGGCAGGTCGCGGGGCCGGGAGAAGGTGACCCCGGTGCCCTTGCCGCCCTCGCCGTTGGCCCCGTGGCAGGCCGCGCAGTGCTGCGCGAACAGCGCACGGCCGTGCTCGACGTCGCCGCGGATGCGCTGCTGCGAGAACCGGGGGCGCTCGACCTTCGCAAAGCCGCGGACATGTTCCACGATGGCGCGCACTTCCTCGTCGCTCAGCCGGGTGAAGGCCGGCATCACCCGGCCGGGTCGGCCGTGGCGGATGGTCTGTTCGAGATAGTGATCGGAAACGCTCTCCTGAAAGGCGGGCAGGGCCAGCGGCACGCCGACGCCGCCGTTGCCGGCACGACCATGGCAGACGGCGCAGTTGCGGGCATAGAGCTGCGCACCGTTCGGGGCCGCGACGACCCCGCCGGTCAGCACCATGAGCAACGCAAACAGAAATAGTCTGGGCATGTCGCCTTCCTCGTCCTGGGCTCCAAGTATGGTAGCCCGGCGCCGGTGTGACGTTGACGTGCGTCAATCTGCGGCCAGATGGCGTGCGATCCAGCCGCGGATGTCGGCGATTTCGTCCGGACAGACCGCGTGCGCCATGCGGTAGCGGTGGAACTCGACAGCGACGCCGAGCGCGCGCAGCCTGGCGACGCCCTGTTCGGCCAGCGCCGGCGGAACGATGGTGTCCTCGCTGCCATGGGCCTGGAATACCGGCGTGGCGGTCTGCACCCGCCCGGGCTCCAGGCGCTGCGGCAGGGGAAGATAGGTGGACAGCGCCAGCACCCCGCCCAGCGGCTCGGCGCGTTCCAGTGCCAGTTGCAGGGCGATGGCCCCGCCCTGGGAAAAGCCTGCCAGCAGGATGCGCGCGGCCGGGATGCCTGCCGCCTGCTCGGCGGCGACCAGCGCCTCGACCCGGGCCATCGAATCGAGGATGCCGGCCTCGTCGACGGCGCGGGTCAGGTCGGGCAGGCGGATGTCGTACCAGCCACGCATCCGCATGCCGCCGTTGATGGTCACCGGCCGCACCGGGGCATGAGGCAGGATTACACGCACCCCGCCCTCGACAATGCCCAGTTCCGGGATCAGGGGCTCGAAGTCGTGCCCGTCCGCCCCCAGCCCATGCAGCCAGACGAGACTGGCCTGCGCGGGGCCTTCGGGTTCGATGACGATGCGTTCCAGGGGTTCGCCGTTCATGCCCGCCAGTATGCCGCAAGTGGCGCGGGATGCGTTGTGTCCGGCGGCGATTTTGCGCTATGGTCGGCGTCCGTTTCCGCTACCGCCGTCGAGGCCCGCCATGGCATCTGCCCCGCTGCGCCTGTTGCTCGTGCTGCTCACGCTGCTCGCCCTCTCGGGCTGCGGCCAGAAGGGCGACCTGTACCTGCCGGATCGCGACGCCCCCGCCGGATCCTGAGCCGTGGACCACTTCGACTACCGAGACGGGCGGCTGCACGCCGAGTCGGTGCCGCTGGAGGCGATCGCCGAGCGTTTCGGCACGCCCTGCTACGTCTATTCCCGGGCGACGCTGGAGGCCCACTGGCAGGCCTTCGACCGCGCGCTGGGCGCGCATCCCCATCTCATCTGCTACGCGGTCAAGGCCAACTCCAACCTCGCGGTGCTAAGCTTGCTGGCACGGCTGGGCTCGGGCTTCGACATCGTCTCGGTGGGCGAGCTGGAACGGGTGCTGGCCGCCGGCGGCGAGCCCTCGCGGGTGGTCTTCTCCGGGGTCGGCAAGCGCGCCGACGAGATGCGTCGCGCGCTGGAGGCCGGGATCCACTGTTTCAATGTGGAATCGACGCCGGAACTGGAGCGGCTGGAAGCGGTCGCGGCCGAGTGCGGCCGGGTAGCACCGGTGTCGCTGCGGGTGAACCCCGACGTCGACGCCGGGACCCATCCCTACATCTCCACCGGGCTCAAGGAGAACAAGTTCGGCATCGACATCGAGCAGGCAGCCGAGGTCTACCGCCGGGCCGCGGCCAGCCCGCACCTGGCGGTGCGCGGCATCGACTGCCACATCGGCTCACAGCTCACCCGGGTGGAACCCTTCGTCGATGCGCTGGATCGGGTGCTGGTGCTGGTCGATCGCCTCGCCGACGAGGGCATCGCCATCGAACACCTGGACATCGGTGGCGGCCTCGGCATCCGCTATCGCGACGAGACGCCCCCGCTGCCGGCGGACTATGTCCGGCCGTTGCTGGAACGGCTGGGCGACCGCCGCCTGACCCTGCTGCTGGAACCGGGCCGCGCCATCGCCGGCAACGCCGGCGTGCTGCTCACCCGGGTCGAGTACCTGAAGGAAACGCCGCACCGCAATTTTGCCATTGTCGATGCGGCCATGAACGACCTGCTGCGCCCGGCGCTGTACGGCGCCTGGCAGGAGATCGTGCCGGTGGCACCGCGCGAGGCCGAGCCCCGCATCTGGGACATCGTCGGCCCGGTGTGCGAGACCGGCGACTTCCTCGGCAAGGATCGCAGCCTGGCCCTGGCGGCGGGCGACCTGCTCGCGGTGCGCTCCGCCGGCGCCTACGGCTTCACCATGAGCTCCAACTACAACTCCCGGCCGCGCGCCGCCGAGATCATGGTCGACGGCGACCAGGCCCACTGCGTCCGCGCCCGCGAGACCCTCGAGGACCTCTGGCGCGGCGAGGCGCTGCTGCCCGGCTGATCCTCCGGAACCGCACCGGCGGTATGCGGGCCAATGGCCACGGGATCCACTGAACCCACGGAAGGTTGATCGGGCCCGTTCGGATCAGGGCCACCGGCACATGGCGCGCGTACAGTGGGTACCGTGGATCCCGTGGCCATGCCCGGCCCTGTCCGCAGCCCCCGCGCACCGCCGCGACCAGCCAGCCCCTTTGCATCCCGGCCGCGAGCGCTGCATCCTTCCCGCCATGAGACTCGAGTTCACCAAGATGCACGGCCTCGGCAACGACTTCGTGGTCATCGACGGCATCCACCAGACGGTGCCGACCGATGCCGCGACGCTGGCCCGGCTGGCCGATCGTCGCCGCGGCATCGGCTGCGACCAGATCCTGATCGTGGAGCCCCCGCGGGCGCCGGGCGCCGAATTCCGCTACCGCATCTTCAATGCCGACGGCGGCGAGGTGGAACAGTGCGGCAACGGCGCGCGCTGCTTCGCCCGCTTCGTGCGCGAGAAGGGGCTGACCGACCGCGATCGCTTCCCGGTGGAGACCCTGGCCGGGGTCATCGAACTGCGGGTGCGCGACGACGAACAGGTGGAAGTGGACATGGGCGTGCCGCGGCTGGAACCGGCCGAGATCCCGTTCGAGGCACCAGCGCGCGCGCCGCGCTATGCGCTGGAAGTGGCGGGCGAGACGCTGGAGGTCGGTGCGGTGTCCATGGGCAACCCCCATGCGGTGCTGGAAGTGGACGACGTCGACAGCGCGCCGGTGGCGCGGCTGGGACCGGCCATCGAGCATCACCCCCGCTTCCCCAGGCGCACCAATGTCGGTTTCATGCAGGTGGTCGCGCCCGACCACATCCGCCTGCGGGTGCACGAGCGCGGCGCCGGCGAGACCGAGGCCTGCGGCACGGGGGCCTGCGCCGCCATGGTGATTGGCCGGCTGTGGGGGCGGCTGGATCCCGAGGTCACCGTCAGCCTGCCCGGCGGCGATCTTGTGATAAGCTGGGCGGGCGAGGGCACGCCCGTCATCATGACCGGGCCCGCGGAGACGGTCTTCGAAGGCAGCATCGAGCTATGAGCACCCCCAGCGAACTCGACAACAAGGCAGCGGCCGGCGCCGAAGGTGCCGACGCCCCCGAGGCCGGCCAGGTCGCCGAGTATCTGCGCGCCCACCCCGACTTCTTCGACCGGCAGCCCGGCCTGCTCGCCGAGCTGCGCATCCCGCATGCCAGCGGCAAGGCGGTTTCGCTGATCGAACGCCAGGTGCAGGTGCTGCGCGACCAGAACCGCCAGTACAAGCGCAAGCTGATCGAGCTGGTGGAAATCGGCCGCGAAAACGACCAGCTCCACGCCAGCCTGTACCGCCTGACCATGGCGCTGATGCGCGCGTCCGGCCCCGAGGCGCACCTGCAGGCCCTGCACACCCACCTTGCTGACGATTTCCGCGCCGAGGCCATCGCCCTGCGGCTGGTGAATCCCCCGGCCGGGGCAGGCGACTGGATCGGCCCCTTCGGCCCGGAGGATCGCGAACGCGACTGCCTGGCCGGCCTGTTCAAGACCGGGCGGCCGCTGGTGGGGCGACTCAAGCCCGAACTGCTCGAATACCTGTTCGGCGAGCGGGCCGGCGCGCTGGGCTCGGCGGCACTGATCCCGCTGGGCGAGGATGCCCGCCAGGGCCTGCTCGCCATCGGCAAGACCGACCCGGACGGTTATCACCCCGGCATGGACGTGCAGTTCCTGACCCATCTCGGCGAACTGGTGGCCTGCGCGCTGGCGCCGGACTGCGGAGACGGCACCGGCGCCGCCTGAGGCCGCCACCATGGACTGGCCCGCCGCCATCGACGACTATCTCCGCTACCTGCGCGACGCCCGCCGTCTTTCCCCCCACACCCTGAAGGCCTATGGCCGCGACCTCGACGCCTTTCGTGTTCACTGCAGTGGCCGGGGCTTCGAGGATCCGTTGCGCGTCACCACGCCCGAGGTGCGACTGTTCGCGGCGGCCCTGCACCACCGCAACCTGGCGCCGAAGAGCATCCAGCGCCACCTGTCCGCGGTCCGCGGCCTCTATGACCATCTCGCCCGCGAGGGCCACCTGGCCAGCAATCCGGCCCGGGGCGTGCGTGCGCCGAAGGCCGAACGCCGGCTGCCGCAGACCCTGGACGTGGACCAGATGGCGCGGCTGCTGGACCGGCCGGCCGACGATCCCCTCGCGCTGCGCGACCTGGCCATGCTGGAACTGCTGTACGGCTGCGGCCTGCGCCTGGCCGAACTGGTGGGGCTGGACGTCGACGACATCAACAACGACCTGGTGCGGGTCACCGGCAAGGGCCGCAAGACCCGCGAGGTGCCGCTGGGCAGCAAGGCGCGGGCGGCGCTGGCGCGCTGGCGGCCGGAACGCGACCGGCTGGCCGGGGACGGCGAGCCGGCCCTGTTCGTCAGCCGGAAGGGGCGCCGGTTGAGCCCGCGCAGCGTGCAGGAGCGCCTGCGGCGCCAGGCGCTGGCCGCCGGCGTGCCGGGCCGCCCCCACCCGCACATGCTGCGCCACGCCTTTGCCAGTCACCTGCTGGAATCCTCCGGTGACCTGCGCGCGGTGCAGGAACTGCTCGGGCATGCGGACATCGGCACCACCCAGATCTATACCCACCTCGACTTCCAGCATCTGGCCGAGGTCTACGACCGGGCCCACCCGCGCGCCCGCCGCAAGGATTCCGAACCCGAAAAGGGGCAGTGACAGCGCGCCGCGGACGGCACGGAAGACACGGGCAGCCGCCCATTCGCCGCAGCGGCAACGGCCAACCCGATAGCGGGGAGGGGAAACGGGTCGGCCACGCCCCGGTCCCTCACTCCGCCCGCCCTTGGTGTACAATCGGTGCCCCCTTGAGCACGGATTTCCCCGCAGTGGATCAGTATCGCGGCACCACCATCGTTTCGGTCCGGCGCAACGGCCGCGTCGTCATCGGCGGCGACGGCCAGGTCAGCCTGGGCAACACGGTCATGAAGGGCAACGCGCGCAAGGTCCGGCGCCTGCACCAGGACCAGGTCCTGGCCGGGTTCGCCGGCGGCACCGCCGATGCCTTCACCCTGTTCGAGCGCTTCGAGGCCAAGCTCGACAAGCACCGCGGCAACCTGACCCGGGCCGCAGTGGAACTGGCCAAGGACTGGCGCACCGACCGCATGCTGCGCCGGCTGGAGGCCCTGCTGGCGGTCGCCGACCGCTCGGCCTCGCTGATCATCACCGGCAACGGCGACGTGGTGGAGCCGGAGGCGGGGCTGATCGCCATCGGCTCCGGCGGGCCCTATGCCCAGGCCGCGGCCCGCGCCCTGCTCGAGAACACCGAACTGGAAGCAGACACGATCGTGGAAAAAGCCCTCCATATCGCCGCAGATATCTGCATTTATACCAACCACAACCTGACCGTCGAGGTCCTGGACGAGGGTGCGGACTGATGTCGGAGATGACCCCGCGCGAGATCGTCCAGGAACTGGACAAGCACATCATCGGCCAGGCCGAGGCCAAGCGGGCGGTGGCCATCGCCCTGCGCAACCGCTGGCGGCGGATGCAGCTCGACGCCGAGCTGCAGAACGAGATCACGCCCAAGAACATCCTGATGATCGGCCCCACCGGCGTCGGCAAGACCGAGATCGCGCGCCGGCTGGCGCGGCTGGCGAACGCGCCCTTCATCAAGGTCGAGGCCACCAAGTTCACCGAAGTGGGCTATGTCGGCCGCGATGTGGAGTCGATCATCCGCGATCTTGTCGATGTGTCGCTCAAGATGATGCGCGAACAGGCGGTGGAAAAGGTCCGCCACCGGGCCGAGGAGGCCGCCGAGGAGCGCCTCCTCGATGCCCTGCTGCCGAAGCCGCGCAGCATCGGCTTCGGCGAGCCGGCGCCCTCGGCGCCCGAGGACTCCGAGACCCGCCAGAAGCTGCGCAAGCTGTTCCGCGAGGGCCGGTTGGACGACCGCGAGATCGAGATCGAGGTGTCCGGCAGCACGGTGGGGGTGGAGATCATGGCCCCGCCGGGCATGGAGGAAATGACCAGCCAGCTGCAGGGCCTGTTCCAGAATCTCGCCGGCAGCCGCACCAAACAGCGCAAGCTGCGGGTGCGCGAGGCCTTCCGCCTGCTGTGCGACGAGGAGGCGGCGAAGATGGTCAACGACGAGGAGCTCAAGACCCGCGCGGTGGAGGCCGTGGAGCAGAACGGCATCGTGTTCATCGACGAGATCGACAAGGTCACCCAGCGCTCGGAGACCAGCGGCGCCGACGTCTCCCGCGAGGGGGTGCAGCGCGACCTGCTGCCGCTGGTGGAGGGCAGTACCGTCACCACCAAGTACGGGATGGTGAAGACGGACCACATCCTGTTCATCGCCTCCGGTGCCTTCCACCTGTCCAAGCCCTCGGACCTGATCCCGGAACTGCAGGGGCGGCTGCCGATCCGGGTCGAGCTGGATGCACTGAGCGCGGAAGACTTCGTGCGCATCCTCACCGAACCGGATGCCTCGCTGACCCAGCAGTACGCCGCGCTGCTGGGGACCGAGGGCGTGCAGCTGGAGTTCACGCCCGACGGCATCGAGCGCATCGCCCAGTTCGCCTGGGAGGTAAACGAACGCACCGAGAACATCGGCGCACGGCGCCTGCACACGGTCATGGAACGACTGCTGGAAGATATCTCCTTCAGCGCCGCCGACCACGGCGGCGAAACCCTGACCATCGACGCCGCCTACGTGGACACCCATCTGCGCGACCTGGCCGGCGACGAGGACCTGAGCCGTTATATACTCTGACCGGCGCGGCAACGCCGGTCCCCGAACCCCAGGCACCCGAGTGCCAGCGAGGACAGACAGCATGAGCAAGGTACACCCCACCGAAATCAACATTCACACCCAGTCGCGAACGCTGGAAATCGCCTTCGACGACGGCGCCCGCTTCGTGCTGCCCGCCGAGTACCTGCGCGTGTACTCCCCTTCAGCGGAGGTGCAGGGCCACGGGCCGGGCCAGGGCGTGCTGCAGGTCGGCAAGGAAGACGTGAACATCGAGAACGCCGCGCCCGTGGGCAGCTACGGCATCCAGCTTTTCTTCGACGACAACCACAACACCGGCATCTACTCCTGGGAGACGCTCTACGACCTGGGCAAGAACTACGAAGCCTACTGGCAGGACTACCTGCGGCGGCTCGAAGAGGCCGGGCACAAGCGCCGCGATCCCAGCGAGATCATCTGACGCCACGGAGCCCCGGGCCATGAACGAGGACACCACCCACTTCGGCTTCCAGCAGGTCCCCCGGAGCGAGAAGCACAAGCGGGTGGCGGCGGTGTTCGAGTCGGTCGCCGACAAGTACGACGTCATGAACGACCTGATGTCGTTCGGCATCCACCGGCTGTGGAAGCGCTTCACCATCGAGATGAGCGGCGTGCGCCGCGGCCAGCGCGTGCTCGATCTGGCCGGCGGCACCGGCGACCTGGCGCGCCGCTTCGCGCAGCTGGTCGGCCGCGAAGGCGAGGTGGTACTGGCCGACATCAACGCCGCCATGCTCGCGCGCGGGCGGGAACGGCTGCTCGACGAAGGCATTGCCGGCAATGTCCACTACGTGCAGGCCAATGCCGAATGCCTGCCCTTCCCGGACAACCATTTCGACTGCATCACCATCGCCTTCGGCCTGCGCAACGTCACCGACAAGGACGCCGCCCTGCGCGCCATGTACCGGGTATTGCGACCGGGCGGGCGGCTGCTGGTGCTGGAATTCTCGCAGGTCACGCTGCCGGTGCTGCGCCCGCTGTACGACTTCTACTCCTTCAAGGCCCTGCCGCTGATGGGCCGGCTGGTGGCCAACGACGCCGACAGCTACCGCTACCTGGCCGAATCCATCCGCATGCACCCCGACCAGGAAACGCTCAAGGCGATGATGGCAGCGGCCGGTTTCGAGCGTTGCGAGTACTTCAATCTCAACGGCGGCATCGTCGCCCTGCATCGCGGGTACAAGCTGTGACCGGTCGCGCCGGGGACCGATGAAGGCGCCGACCCTGCTCACCGCGGCGGTGGAAACCGCCCTCGACCGGGCGCTCGCGCTGGACCCGGAAACCGCCGACCGGCTCGCCGGTCTCGAGGGGCGGGTGCTGGCGCTGGTGTTCGAGGGACCGGACCTGACCCTCTACCTGGTCCTCGGCCGGCGCATCCAGGTGCTGGGCGGTTACGAGGGCGAAGCCGATGCCACGATCCGCGGCACGCCGCTCTCGCTGGCGCGCCTGCCCTTCGAGCAGAAGGGACGCAGCCTGTTCGCGGGCGAGGTCCGACTGAGCGGCGACAGCGAGGTCGCGCATCGCTTCCAGGCCGCGCTCGAGGACCTGGACATCGACTGGGAGGCGCTGCTGGCCGGCGTGATCGGCGACCCCGCCGCGCACCAGATCGGGCGCGGCGCCCGCGGCCTCGGCCAGTGGCTGACGCAGGCGGCCGACACCCTGGCCGCCGACCTCGGCGAATACCTGCGCGAGGAATCCCGCCTGACCCCGGCGCGCATCGAGCTGGACAACCTGTTCACGGACATCGATCGGGTACGCAGCGACGCCGACCGCCTGGAGGCACGCATCCGCCGCCTCGAGACGCGGCTGCAGGCAGGGGGGGCGGCCGACTGATGCTGCGACCGGGCCAGCTGTGGCGTGTGCTGAATATCAACCGGGTGCTGGTCGCCAACGGCCTGGACGAGATCGTCTTCGCCACCCACCTGTTCCGCCCCATCCGTTTCCTGCTCTACCTGGCGCCCTGGAACTGGCTGCCGCGCAAATACCCGCCGCGCGGCGTGCGCATCCGCCGCGCGCTGGAGCAGCTCGGCCCCATCTTCGTCAAGTTCGGCCAGATCCTGTCCACCCGCCGCGACCTGCTGCCCGACGACATTGCCGATGAACTGGCCCAGCTCCAGGACCGGGTGCCGCCCTTCCCCGGCGATCAGGCCCGGCGGCTGATCGAGAAGTCGCTGGGGCGCCCGGTGCAGGCGGTGTTCGCGGCCTTCGACGAGACGCCGCTGGCCTCGGCCTCCATCGCCCAGGTGCATGCCGCGCGCCTGCACGACGGCCGCGAGGTGGTGGTCAAGGTGGTGCGGCCCAACATCAAGCCGGTCATCCGCCGCGACGTGTCGCTGCTGTACTATGTCGCGCAGCTGGCGGAACGCTATTCGGCGGAGGCACGGCGCCTGCACCCGGTCGACATCGTCGCCGAATTCGAGACCACCATCCTCGACGAACTGGACCTGTTGCGCGAGGCGGCCAATGCCTCCCAGCTCCGCCGCAACTTCGCCGATTCCGATCTGCTGTACGTGCCCGAGGTGCACTGGCCGCTGTGCCGCCGCAATGTCATGGTGGCCGAACGCATCCACGGCATCCCGGTCAGCGACATCGATGCGCTGCGCGCCGCCGGCATCGACCTGGAACAGCTCGCGGCGCGTGGCGTGGAGATCTTCTTCACCCAGGTCTTCCGCCACAACTTCTTCCACGCCGACATGCACCCCGGGAACATCTTTGTGTCGCCGCAGGGCCAGTACATGGCGGTGGACTTCGGCATCATGGGCACCCTCAGCCCCGAGGACCAGCGCTACCTGGCGGAGAACTTCCTGGCCTTCTTCCGCCGCGACTATCGCCGGGTCGCGGAACTGCACGTGGCATCCGGCTGGGTGCCGGCCGGCACCCGGGTGGACGAGTTCGAGTCCGCCATCCGCACCGTGTGCGAGCCCATCTTCGAACGCCCGCTGAAGGACATCTCCTTCGGCCAGCTGCTGCTGCGGCTGTTCCAGACCGCGCGCCGCTTCCACATGGAGGTGCAGCCGCAGCTGGTGCTGCTGCAGAAGACGCTGCTGGCCATCGAGGGGCTGGGCCGCCAGCTCTACCCCGACCTCGACCTCTGGCGCACCGCCAAGCCCTTCCTCGAACGGTGGATGAGCGAGCAGCTGGGCGCGCGCGCCTTCGCCGGCCGCATCCGCCGCGCCCTGCCGGAATGGGGCGAGACCCTGCCCGAGGTGCCGCAGCTGGTGCACGAGGCCCTGACCCGGATCAACGAGGGCCGGCTGACGCTGAACTGGCAGTCACGGGAACTGACCGAACTGCGCCGCGACCTGCGGCGCACCAACCGTCGCACCGTCGGCGCCATCGTCGGCAGCGCGCTGGTCGTCTCCGGCGCGCTGGTCTACGGCCTGGACGGCTACCAGCCGCTGGTCATCGCCGGCGCGCCGCTGCTCACCTGGCTGCTGGGACTGTTCGGCGCCGGCCTCCTGCTGCGGGTGTGGTTCGACGAGCCCTGAGGTTCCACTTGGCGGGGCAACGCCGAGGGCGCGGAGGAGACACGGCGTACACCGAGCTGTCATGGAAAGGCAACGCCGGCGCTGAGGCCGGCGTTTGCGTGCTGGCGAAACCTGTCGTTCAGTGGGTCGTTCAGCGGCGGCGGGCGAGGCCCGCGAGGCCCAGCAGGCCGCTGCCGAACAGCCACAGGGCCGCGGGCAGGGGGACGGGCGTCACCGACAGGCTGGCGATCTTGAAGCGATCGTTGTCATAGAGGTTTCCGTAGTCGAGCCGCCCCCCGAACAGCAGCGCGTTGCCCGCGCCTCCGCCCAGGTTGATGGTGACCGGGCCGTAGCCGGGCGTGTTCGAGACATTGGTCGGGCTGCCGAACACCGAGGTGCCCGCCAGCAGGTCGGCCGGGCTCAGACCAACGAGGTCGGTACTGGTGATATCCGCCACCCAGAAGGTCACATCCCGATCCCAGTAGCCATAGGGATCGATGACGATGCTGTCGAACCGGACCGGACCGTCGAAGGCAAAGAGCACCAGATCGTCATCGCCCACGTTGTCGATCTGATGCTGGGGATTGCCGCAGTCGGTGCCTTCGCTCTTGTTGCAGGCGCCGAGGCCGGTGGTATAGCGGATGATCTGGCCCTCGTCGATCAGACTGTTGGCATTCTGCGGCACGCCGGTGGTACCCCAGGCCGTGACGGTCAGATCACCGTAGTCGAGGGCATTGCCGAAGCCGCTGCCGATCGCGGTCGGCGTCGGGCCGTTGCTGGTGAAGTCATAGGTGGTTGTTGCGGTTGCAGCGCTGGCCGCGACGGTCAGCGCCGGCGCAACAAGAAGACGGGCGCACCAGCGCACCCCTCGGGACACTGCGTGCCTTGTTGGTGTCATCGTTCCCTCTCCCTGATCCCGTCCAGGGGATCCCGGCGACCGGGGCCATGGCCACCCGTTACCGGAAACCGTCCGGCTCCATGCGGTCGGGTTTCTCCCGAGGCCCCTGATTTGAGTGGTGCGCCGGGACGAACCCGGCGCGCCTTTGTTGTACTCCTCCGCCCTCCAATGAAGCAACATCCGGGCCAGATACGCTTTTCCCTGGTAAAACAGGACCCTGGATTCAGCCAACCCTGGCCATGGCAACGGCACTGTCAGATCCGCCGACACCGCCCGGTTCGTGCGGTTCACTGCAGCACCTTGAAGTGACTGGGAAAACGCCAGGTCTGCTGCGGCAGGCCCACCTGTAAGGCGAGCCGACAACCCTCAGGCGGCGACCCGTCCGTAGAGCACCACCAGTACCAGCAGCAGGCCGAACAGCACCAGCCAGAGGAGGGTATAGACGCGGGTGGACTGGCGGGCGGCGGCGCGCTCGTACCAGGTGCGTGGCCGCACGCCCTTGGCCAGGAACACCAGCTTGGCAGCAAGGATGACACAGACGATATTGACCGCGAGCAGCAGACCGGCACCCATGGCCGGCCGCCACTGGCCGCTGCCCGCGAGCATGCCCATGGTGGCGGTGGGCGGGAGCAGGGCGACGGCGACCATCACGCCCACCAGGGCCGAGGACAGGCCCGTGGTCAGCGACAGCACCGCGGCCGCGCCCGAGGCCAGTGCCAGCGCCACGCCGGCGAGATCGACACCGGTGCGGGAGGCGAGTTCACGGGACGCGAGATCGACCGGCCACAGCAGGCCGATCAGCAGCGACACCGCCAGTGCCAGGCCGAGCCCCGCGACGCCGGTGAGGAAGGCCTGGCCGAGCAGCTTGCGGTCACCGAGCGAGGTGGCGAAGGCCAGCGCGATGTTGGGGCCGAGCAGCGGCGCGATGACCATGGCGCCCACCACGACGGCGACATTGTCCTCGGCCAGGCCGATGGCTGCGACCAGGGTGGAGAGCAGGACCAGCAGCAGGTAATTGCTGTCCAGCCGTGCCCCGCGCTCGATCTGGGCATAGAGTTCCTCCCGGGTGGCCCGGGTGGCCTTGCGGCGCTCGTCCTCGGGTTCGGGGGCCGGCGGGCGTGGCAGCACCGCGTCCACCGGCAGCAGCAGGATGCGGGTCCCGGCGCTGGAACCGAGCAGGGCCTGGAGCCGGTCGAGCACCGCCTGGCGATGAGCGTCATCGACCAGCAGATGGAAGGTCTGGCGTCCGGCCTCGTCCTCGGCCCCGCACCAGACGTCGACCACGCCCTGCTCGGGCCCCAGGCTGGTGAGGGTGTCGGCGTGACCGGCCTCGGCGACCACCTCGAACAGGCGCATGGGCCGGATTCAGACCGGGCGCTGAAGGGGCGCCTCGACCTCGCGGCGCCGGTCCGGCCCGGCCAGGGCCTCGATCAGCGCCAGCGCGAAGTCCATGGCCGTGCCCGGTCCGCGCGAGGTGATCACCCGGCCGTCCTGGACCACGGCCCGCGTTTCGTAGCTGAGACCCGGCACACCGGCGTTGTCCAGCACACCGGGAAAGCTGGTGGCGTGGCGGTTGTCCAGCAGGCCGGCGCTGGCCAGCACCTTGGGCGCGGCGCAGATGGCAGCGACGTAGCGGCCGCCTTCCGCAGTGCGCCGCAGCAGCTCGTGGATGCGCGGATCGGCATTGAGATGGTCGGCGCCGGGCAGGCCGCCGGGCAGCACCATCATGTCGAAGTCGCGATCCATGACCGCGTCCAGCGGGATGTCGGTGAGGATGACGGTGCCGCGCGAGCCGCGCACCGGGCCCTCGTGCAGGCCGGCAACGACGACCTCGATGCCGGCGCGGCGCAGCAGATCGATGACGGTGACGGCCTCGAGTTCCTCGAAGCCCTCGGCTAGCGGGACAAGGACAGTCGCCATGCGGAATCCCTCGCGTACTGCTGTTCGACCAGACGGGTGATGGGCACCAATTCTACGCCTTCCCGGCGCAGCCGGGGCAAGCGGGATTCCAGCACCTGGAGCGTGGCCGGGTAGGGGTGGCCGATGGCGACGGCCGCGCCCTGCCGCCGCGCGAGCGCGAGCAGGTGATCGAACTGGGCATTGATGGCCTCGACATCCGGGGTGTTGTCCAGGAACACGTCGCGCGACAGGCTGGGGATGCCCTGCTCGAAGGCGAGCTGGCGGGCCACGGTATGCAGGGTGGTGCGGCTGTCGATGAAGAACAGGCCCCCACGCTCGCGCAGGGCCTCCATCAGCCACAGCATGTGGCCGGGGTGCCGGGTGAGCAGGCTGCCCATGTGATTGTTGACCCCCTGGACATGCGGCACCCGGGCCAGGTCCTCGGCCAGCGTGGCCTCGAACTGGCGCCGGGTCATGTGCAGGGTGAGGCCGCCGGCATCGAGCCTGCGCTGTTCCATGGACTGCATGGGCAGGTGCAGCATCACCACCTGACCGCGGCGGTGGGCCAGTCGCGCGAGCGCCGGGGAATGCGGCGCGCGCGGCAGGAAGGCGCAGGCCACCGGTCCCGGCAGGCTCGCGGCGCGCCGCCCCTGGGCCTCGCTGCGGCCGAGATCGTCGATGATGATGGCGATCCGCGGCACGCCATCGGCCTGCGGCCGCTGGCCGCGGTGGGGCAGTCCGGAGCCGGCCAGGGCCAGCGACAGGGGCAAGGTCAGCAGCAGCCAGGCCCAGCGGGCGAGGCGCGGTGCCTTCACCGCATGCGCTCCGCCTGGATGGCCAGACCCTTGAGCAGGTTCAGGGCCTCGTAGAGCTGGTAGTCGCTCTGCGCCAGCCGGGCCTGGGCGGGCTCGTCACCCTCCCTGGTCTTTTGCTTGCGCTTGCCCTTGTCCTTGCCGTTGCCGTTTTCGAGATGGCGTGACAGGTCGGCTTCCTTGATGGGCTCGAAGCCGGTTTCGACCTTCGCCACGCGCACGTTCTCCAGCTCGATGTCGGGCACGATGCCCTCGGCCTGGATGGAACGCCCGGAGGGCGTGTAGTAGCGCGCCGTGGTGAGCTTGACCGCGGCGCCATTGGACAGCGGCACGATGGTCTGCACCGAGCCCTTGCCGAAGGTCCGGTTGCCGACGATGATCGCGCGGTGATGATCCTGCAGCGCGCCGGCCACGATCTCGGAGGCCGAGGCCGAGCCCTGGTTGACCAGCACCACCAGCGGCGCGCCGTCGAGCACATCATCGGGCGTGGCATTGAAGCGCAGCCGCGAATCGGCCACACGGCCCTCCGTGTAGACGATCAGGCCCTTGTCGAGGAAGGCGTCGGAAACCGAGACGGCACCGTTGAGCACCCCACCCGGGTTGTTGCGCAAATCGAGCACCAGGCCCTTGAGCTCGCCCTTCTGCTTGAGCCGGTCCACGGCCTCGACCAAGCTGTCGGCCGTGTTGGCCTGGAACTGCGAGATGCGGACATAGCCGAAACCGTCCTCGAGCATGCGCGACTTGACGCTTTTCACCTTGATGATGGCGCGGGTGATGGTGATCTTGAGCGGCTTCTCCTCGCCCTCGCGGACGAGGGTCAGGGTGATGTCGGTGCCCGGCTTGCCGCGCATGATCTTGACCGCCTCGGACAGGCTCATGCCCTTCACCGGCGTGTCGTCGAGGCGGATGATGAGGTCACCGGCCTGCACGCCGGCGCGCTGTGCGGGCGTGTCGTCGATGGGGGCAATGACCTTGACGAAGCCGTCCTCCATGCCGACCTCGATGCCCAGACCGCCGAACTCGCCGGTGGTGCCGACCTGCAGTTCGCGGAACTGCTCGGGGTCGAGATAGGCGGAATGCGGGTCGAGTCCCGAGAGCATGCCGCGAATGGCATTCTCGAGCAGCGTCCTGTCGTCCACCGGCTCGACATAGTCGCTCTTGATGCGCGCGAACACGTCGGTGAAGCCGCGCAGCTCTTCCAGCGGCAGGGTCGCCGTGGCCGTGCCGCGATCCGCGAACACCCCCTGACCGATACTGATGGCGAGCCCCAGTACAGCGCCGGTAAACAGCAGAATCGTCTTTTCCGTGCGTGGTTTCATTCTCGTCCAGCCATGGCCGTTCCGCGGCCTTGTCGTGTGATGATGGTCAGGCGGGCATAACGGCCTGTTGTGCCGGCCCTTTTGCCCCCGTCAGGCATGCGCCAGACCTTAGCACAGCAGGCCGGGTGCAGGAAGTTTCAGCGCGCGGCCTGCAAGGCCACCGGCCTCCCCGCACACCACTTGAGCGGGTTGACCGGCTTGCCGTTGCGGCGCAGCTCGAAGTACACGCCGGGTTGCTCCGCGCCGCCGGTATCCCCGGCGCCGGCGATGACCTCGCCCGCTGCCACCCAGTCTCCCGGCGCGCGGTACAGGGCCTGGTTGTGACCGTACAGGCTCATGTACCCGTCACCGTGGTCGAGGATGAGCAGCAGGCCGAAGCCGCGCAGCCAGTCGGCGAAGGCCACACGCCCCGGCGCCACGGCGCGCACCTCGGTGCCCTCCGGTGCCGCGATCAGCACCCCGCGCCAGGTGAGGCCGCCGACGCCCCGCGATTGTCCGAAACGGGCCGCGATCCGCCCGGGAGACGGCCAGGGGAGCCGGCCGCGCAGGCTGGCGAAATCCAGACCACCGGCGGCCGCCTCGGCCTCGTCGAGGGCGCGCCGCAGATCTTTCAGCAGACGCTGCAGCCGCTGCTCGTCCCGGGTCAGCCGGTCCAGGCGCCGGCCCTGGTCGCGCAAGGCATCGCGCACCCGCATCAGCAGCGCGGCGCGCTCGGCGCGGCGCGCTTCCAGCTCGTTCAGGGTGACGGCGCGCGCCTTGCGGTTGTCCTCCAGCCGGGCAAGCGTTGCCGAAATGTCGGCCTCGAGCGTGTGCAGACGCTGCAGCAGCGCGTCGACCTCGCGGATGCGCTCGGCACGGACCCGGTTCAGGTAATCGAAGTAGACCAGGGTTCGACCGAGGCGCTGCGGATCCTCCTGACTGAGCAGCAGCTTGATCCGGGCCTGGCGGCCGAGAACGTAGGCGCTCCGCACCTGCTCGCGCAGGGCCACGGTCTGACGGTCCAGTTGTGCCCGGGCCTCGGCCCGGG